>NZ_JBAURI010000025.1:0-4295 GCF_049581145.1 Bradyrhizobium sp. | reverse complement strand
GCCGGAGGCCATCGCAGCCCCGGGCCTGACCGCGGTCCTCACCGCGCACGCGACCGGCCAGCAGATCTACGAATGCAAGGCCGGCGCCGACGGCAAGCTCGCCTGGACCTTCCGCGAGCCGCAGGCGACGCTGGTCGCGGACGGCAAGGTCGTCGGCCACCACTTTGCCGGGCCGACCTGGGAGCTGAAAGACGGCAGCGCCATCACCGGCAAGGTCGCAGGCAGCGCGCCTGGCGCAACCGCCAATGACGTCGCCTGGCTGAAGCTCGACGTGGCGACCCACAAGGGCAGCGGCACGTTCTCCGATGTCACGACGGTGCAGCGGATCAACACGGTGGGCGGCGTGCTCAAGGACGCCTGCGACCGGCCGGGCACCACCCGCGGCATGCCCTACACCGCGGACTACGTGTTCCTGCGCAAGGGCTGAGACGTCCCTTCGCGGAACGAGCTGGGTTGTTCAAGCGCCAGCCATCGCCTTCTCGATCGCCGCGAGCGCGGCGCCGGCCTTGGCGCCATCGGGTCCGCCGGCCTGCGCCATGTCGGGCCGGCCACCGCCGCCCTTGCCGCCGAGCGCTTCAGAGGCCAAGCGCACCAGATCCACCGCGTTGTAGCGCGAGGTGAGGTCAGAGGTGACGCCGACCACGATGCCGGCCTTGCCGTCGGCGGTGACGCCGACAATGGCGACGACACCGGAGCCGAGCTGCTTCTTGCCGTCGTCGGCGAGGCTCTTCAGATCCTTCATCTCGATGCCTTCGACCGCGCGCGCCATCAGTTTGACGTTGCCGACCTCACGCACGCCGGCTGCTGCGCCATCCGCCGCCCCGCCGCCGCCCATCGCGAGCTTCTTGCGCGCGTCCGACAATTCGCGCTCGAGCTTCTTGCGCTCGTCCATCAGCGCGGCGATGCGCGCCGGCACGTCCTCGATCGTGGTGCGCAGCTCCGCCGCCGCGGTTTTCGCCAAAGCCATCGTGTCGTTGGCGTGCTTGCGCGCGTGGCGCCCGGTCAGCGCCTCGATACGGCGCACGCCGGAGGAGACCGCGCTCTCAGCCGTCACCGAGATCAGCCCGATATCGCCGGTCCGCTTGACATGGGTGCCGCCGCACAACTCGACCGACCAGCCGAGCGCATTCTGGCCATGCTGCCGCGCGCCTCGGCCCATCGAGACCACGCGGACCTCGTCGCCGTACTTCTCGCCGAACAGCGCGCGGGCGCCAGCATCGCGCGCATCGTCCAGCCCCATCAGGCGCGTCGTGACCTCGTCGTTTTCCAGCACCACCTCGTTGGCGATGTCCTCGACCAGGCTGAGTTCTTGCGGCGTAATTGGCTTGTTGTGGGCGAAGTCGAAGCGCAGGCGGTCCGGCGCCACCAATGACCCGCGCTGGGCGATGTGATCGCCGAGCACCTGGCGCAGCGCCTCATGCAACAGATGGGTGGCGGAGTGATTGGCGCGGATCGCGCCGCGCCTGCCATGGTCGACATCGAGCTGCAACGCGGTGCCGATCGCCACGGTGCCCTGCTCCACGGTGCCCACATGCACGAACAGGTCGCCGGCCTTCTTCTGGGTCTCGGTGACGCGGAAGCGGACGCCGTCGCCGACCATCACGCCCGTGTCGCCGACCTGGCCGCCGGACTCCGCATAGAATGGAGTCTGGTTGAGCACGATGGCGCCGCTCTCGCCAGCCTTCAGGCTGTCGGCCTCCTTGCCGTTCCTGACCAGCGCCGCAACCGCACCTTCGGCGCTCTCGGTCTCGTAGCCCAGGAACTCGGTGGCCCCGAGCTTTTCCCGCAACGAGAACCAGATGCCTTCGGTCGCGGTATCCCCCGAGCCGGCCCAGGCCGCGCGCGCCTTCTCACGCTGCCGGTCCATCGCATCGGTGAAGGCCGCGATATCGACGCCGATGCCGCGCGACTTCAGCGCATCCTGGGTCAGATCGAGCGGGAAGCCATAGGTGTCGTAGAGGGTGAAGGCGGTGTCGCCGTCGAACATGTCGCCCTTTTTCAGGGTCGCGCTTTTCTCATCCAGGATCGAAAGCCCGCGCTCCAGGGTCTTGCGGAAGCGGCTTTCTTCCAGCCGCAGCGTTTCTTCGATCAGGTTTTCCGCGCGCACCAGGTCCGGATAGGCTTGCCCCATCTCGCGGACCAGCGCCCACACCAGCCGATGCATCAGCGGATCGCGGGCGCCCAAAAGCTGCGCATGCCGCATCGCGCGGCGCATGATCCGGCGCAGCACATAGCCGCGGCCTTCGTTCGACGGCAGCACCCCGTCAGCGATCAGGAAGGCTGAAGAGCGCAGATGATCCGCGATGACCCGGAACGACGCGGCGGTTTTCTCCTGAGGTCCGCACCCGAGGGCCGCCGCGGCGGCATCGATCAAATGCCGGAAAAGATCGGTGTCAAACACGCTGTCGACGCCCTGCAGGATGCAGGCCATGCGTTCCAGCCCCATTCCGGTGTCGATCGAGGGACGCGGCAGCGGCATCCGCTCCTCTTTCGTCACCTGATCGAACTGCATGAAGACCAGGTTCCAGAATTCGAGGAAGCGATCGCCGTCCTCCTCCGGGCTGCCCGGAGGGCCGCCCCAGATATGCTCGCCGCGGTCGATGAAGATCTCGGAGCACGGGCCGCATGGACCCGTATCTCCCATCGCCCAGAAATTGTCCGAGGTCGCGATCCGGATGATGCGATCGTCCGAGAACCCGGCGATCGTCTTCCAGTAGCGCGCCGCCTCGTCGTCATTGTGGTAGATGGTGACGAGCAGCTTGTCCTTCTTGAGTCCGAAATCCTTCGTGATCAGGTTCCAGGCGAGCTCGATCGCGCGCTCCTTGAAATAGTCGCCGAAGGAAAAATTGCCGAGCATCTCGAAGAAGGTGAGATGGCGCGCGGTGTATCCGACATTGTCGAGATCGTTGTGCTTGCCCCCGGCGCGCACGCATTTCTGCGACGTGGTGGCGCGCACATAGGGCCGCTTCTCGACACCGGTGAAAACGTTCTTGAACTGCACCATGCCGGCATTGGTGAACATCAAGGTCGGGTCGTTGCGCGGCACCAGCGGCGAGGACGGCACGATCTCGTGACCGTTCTCGGCAAAGAAGTTCAGAAAAGTCGACCTGATCTCGTTGACGCCGCTCATGTTCATCCAATCGGGAATTGCCGGCACCGAAATGGCTCAATTTGCCGCGCAACGCTTTTAGACAAGGCCGTTCCCGCTGTCCAGAAACTGTGCAGGCGGATCCTACAAGCCGATCATAGGCTTGCCGCGACCGCGTAAACCTCGTTGATAGATGCTGCGAGTGCGTTGACAGACGCGTCGGCCTCGTGTTTTCTCCGCCTCGTTTTACGACGACCACGTCGGGAGAGATCGGCTTTGACGCCGGCGCCGAAGGAGCAACCGCCCCGGAAACTCTCAGGCAAACGGACCGCGTGGTGACGACAGCATCTGGAAAGAGGCGCCGAGGGCGAGAATCCTCAATGCGTCCGCCGACGGGATAATACTCTCAGGCACAGCGACAGATGGGGCTTCGAAGGTTTTCGGGGAATGGTCCCTGGGAACCGCGAGGACCCTGTGATGCTGGCGCGCGACGATCTCACCCCCCTCAAAAACACGCCGCTCCAAGCCCTTCACCTCTTGCTGGGCGCCAAAATGGTGCCATTCGCGGGTTACGAGATGCCGGTGCAGTTTGCGCAAGGCGTGCTGAGGGAACACCTGCATACCCGCGCGGCCGCCGGCTTGTTTGACGTGTCGCATATGGGGCAGCTTGCGCTGCGGGCGAAGTCCGGCCACCTGGAGGACGCGGCCATGGCGCTGGAAAGCCTGCTGCCGCAGGACATTCTCGGCCTCGCCCGAGGGCGGCAGCGCTATGCGCAATTCACCAATCCGGCCGGCGGCATGCTCGACGACCTGATGGTGGCGAATTTCGGCGACCATCTCTTTGTCGTGGTGAACGCCGCCTGCAAGGAGGCCGACGAGGCGCATTTGCGCCAGAACCTCGCCGGGATCTGCGAGGTCGAGCGGCTGGACGACCGCGCGCTGCTGGCGCTGCAGGGGCCAGAGGCCGAATCGGTGCTGGCGAGGTTTTGCGCAGATGCCGCCGGGATGCGGTTCATGGACGCCGGGCCGCGCAACGTCGCGGGCTTCGACTGTTTCGTCTCGCGCTCCGGCTATACCGGAGAGGACGGCTTTGAAATTTCAGTGCCGGCGCAGCAAGCCGCGCAGCTTGCAAGATTTCTGCTGGCAGACGACCGCGTGCGGCCGATCGGGCTCGGCGCGCGCGACAGTCTGAGGCTTGAGGCCGGGC
>NZ_JBAURI010000024.1:0-2952 GCF_049581145.1 Bradyrhizobium sp. | reverse complement strand
GCTCAAGATCAAGCTCGGCGGCGAGGGCGACGGCGCACGCATCGCCGCCGTGCGCCGCGCCGCGCCTGCGGCCGAACTCATCGTCGATGCCAATGAAGCCTGGACCCCGGCCAATCTGGAGCCGAATCTTGCGGCCTGCGCCGAGGCCGGCGTCACCCTGGTGGAGCAGCCGCTGCCCGCGGGACACGATGACGCGCTGGCGCGCATCCGCCGGCCGGTCGCGGTCTGCGCCGATGAGAGCGTGCATGACCGCAGTTCGCTCGAGGCGCTGCGAGAGCGCTATGACGCCGTCAACATCAAGCTCGACAAGACCGGCGGATTGACCGAGGCGCTCGCGATGGCGGATGCGGCGCGCGCGCTCGGCTTCGACATCATGGTGGGCTGCATGGTGGCGACGTCGCTGTCGATGGCGCCGGCCATGCTGCTGACGCCGCAAGCCCGTTTCGTCGATCTCGATGGACCCTTGCTGCTGGCGCGCGACCGCGACGGCGGCCTGCACTATGACGGCAGCCTGGTCTATCCGCCGGAGACCGAGTTATGGGGATGATCCATCATCCCTTTGAGCCTCTGCCGCACCAGCCACATCAGCATGGCCCCCGAGCCTGCCATCACGGCCATCACGTAGTAGACGCCCTGCCCGTAACGGGCATAGATCGCGCCCGACAGGATCGCCGCGCTCGAATTGACGATGCCGCTGCACGCGGCAAGATAGCCCTGCGCCCGCGCCATCACATGCGCCGGCACATGACGCACCAGAAGGCCCATGGTGCCGACCTGCGTCAGGCCAAAGGTCAGTCCATGCGCGAGCTGAACGACCGCGAGAACCGGCACCGCCGGTTCCTGCGCGGTGATCGACCAGCGCGCGACCGCACTCAACGCGCCGATCACAACCAGGATGGCCGGTGGCCAGGTCAATCGCGCCGATAGCGCGAACACGACGATTTCCGCACAGACCCCGAGCGCCCATAGGCCAGCGATGGTCAGCCCGTCGAGCCCATGGGCCTGCCAGTTGATGGAGGCGAACGTGTAGTAGGCGGCGTGGCTGCCTTGAATCAACGCGGCGGCGACAATAATGGCGAGAAAGCGCGGATCGCGCAGCAGCGCGCTGCCGCCATGGACGTGGCCGACGGCTTTCGCCGGCCGGTCGAGCGGCTGCAGGCTGAGGCTTGCCGCGGCCCCCAGCAAGGCCAACGCGACGATCACCCAGATCAGCTGCGAGGCCGCAATCACGTCGACCAAGAGCCCGCATGCGAGCGCGCCCACCACGAACGCCGCCGAACCCCAGAGCCGCAGCCGGCCGTAGTTGAGCCCGTAACGCGCCACGCCGCGCAGCGCATAGGCGTCGGTCAGCGGTACCATCGGCGTCCACAGGCAGCAGGTCAGCGCGTAGAGCAGCAAGACCGGAACCGCCTGATGCTGGCTGCCGACGAGAGAAAAGCCGAGCAAGGTCACGAAGGCGGCCAGAATCAAGGCACCGCGCAAGGCGTGACGGCGTTCGGCGAAGGCGGTCACGAATGGCAGCACGGTGAAGCGCGTCACCGCCGGAACCGCGATGATGACGCCGATCCACGACGCCTCGATCCCGACGGCCTTGAGCCAGACCGGGAAGAACGGCAGATGGGTCCCCAGCAACCCGAACGAGGTACCGTAAAACAGCCCGAGCGAACCGGCGAACCGGCGCGACGCGTTCCGCGCAGCGATGGGGATTTGTGATTCGGGCGGCATCAATTCAATTGCGATTCGCTTGATATCGTGGTGATCGTTATCGTAACGCGCGGTGATTTGCGTGATGAGTCTCTGATGGCCGACGAAGCATTTGCCCTATCGCCACTAGCCGCCCGCCCGGTGCAGCCGAGCGAGGCGGATTACGACGCGATCCGCGAAGCCTTCATGGAGACCTCGCGGGGCCGCTGGTTTCTGGGCGAGTACGCCAAGCGCAACCGCAACGCCGACACCAGCATGGTGCTCGATGCGGTGGCGCGGATCGAGGAGACGCTGGCCGCGCAGCGACAGCAACCGGAGCAGCCAGCTGCCGACAACCGCCTCCCGGAGGCGTTGGCCGCAATCAAGACCGCGGTGGAACTGGCGGAAGAAGCGGCCTTGCGGGCTCTGGACGGCCTGCGGCTCGAGGACAGTCTGGCACCGATCCGCAAGGGCGTGCGGATCATCAAGGAAATCTCCTGGCGTTGGCGCGAGATCGGTGCTGACGGTCGGATTTGTGACCTGATCGATTCCCAGGTCGGCGCCATCGAGGCCGGCTGCGGGCAGATCGGCCAGTTCAATGCCAAACCGGCGCTGGACAGCGCCTTCGATCTGATCAAGACCAAGATCGATGGGTTCAGCGAAAACGACGAGACCGCCGCGTCGGACGTCGAGGACCCTGACTCCCCTCCGCCGCCATTCGTGGGCGCAGACGACGACATCGACGTCGTCCATATCGATACTGCCCCCGCTGCCGCGATAGAATCAATCAAGGCGACGGCCGTTGAGGACAGCGCCGAAGCGGTCGTTACCCCGGCTGCGGCCAGCGAGCCGGAAACCGCGGCCGCAAGCGCGCTGGACGTCGTGGCGGTCAGCACCGTTGAAGAACGGGTTGAAACGGCGCGTGCGCCGGTTGAGACGGCCGAAGCGCCGGTCGAAGCGACCCGGGTAACTCCAGCGCCCGCTGAAGTTTCTTGGCAAGCCGACAAGAATCACGATTTTGCTGTCCATGATGCGGAAGTTCATCACGCGGGCCTGCATGGAACCGATGGGAATGAGGCCGATACGCATCAGGTCGATGCGCGTGACGCCGAGACTCCCGATGCCAGCGCCGATGCGCATGACGAGGCGGTGCTGAAGCTGGTCGCGATCGAAATGGCCGCGGTCGATCCGGCCGCGGCGGAAGAGCATCCCTTGGCAGATGACGAGGACCTCTACGTCTCGACCCGGCCGCTGATCGAACCCATGGTG
>NZ_JBAURI010000023.1:0-1661 GCF_049581145.1 Bradyrhizobium sp. | reverse complement strand
CCGTCGCCGTTCAGGACCAGAAAGAACTGAAACTTTCGTCATGAGCGCCCCTTAACTTGCCAGTCAACGGGCACACCTTCTCACGCGTCAGAAAGATGCGGAAGGCGCGGTTGGTTGGACGCTTACGATGAGCTTTTGGGCCGCGAGTTGCGCATCGGACTCGGTTGCGTAGTCATCCGGCGTCACGACGCTGCGTACCTTGTCGCCCCTGACGACAATTCCGGCGCGACGGTTTGGAGTAATAGCCGCGCGCCAACAACCCGGCCTGCGCTGGTATATGACGATCGAAAAGTCGGCGATATCGGCCATTGAAGCGCCCCGGAAGGCAGCCTCGTGCCTGCTACTCCGCAATGTCAACGCCTGAAATAGATTCCATCCCCGGGGGCGCTGCTGTCCCCTTTGCTCCGGAGCGAGGGGAATGCTTATTTCGTTGGCCTATCTCAAGGTCCGGTGCCATCCTGACGAAGCTTTCGAAGCTCCTGATCGATCTTTAGCTGCGTACGGCGGGCGGCCAGCCCGGCGATCCTCGTCTCGGTCTTGCCCGCTTTGACTTTGTCGCCGATCGAGAACTGCCATTTCCAGAAACCCGGCACTGTCGCTGGTGCGATCTGATATTCCACGCCCTTGTGGTTCATCGGAGGGCTCCTAATTCTCTGCGCCAGGCTCGCAAAAGTAGCCAATGTCTGGTAGCGCGCATAATTAAATGTGACGAAATAGAATAATAACTTTAAATGAAACAAGTCTCTTTCGCTTAGACTTCATTTTCGGTTGCTCTACTATTCTACCGAATGCGGTTCTCATTTCATGTGGGCCAAGGTGCCGTGTTTCACGTTGCATGTAAGCCAGCGCAGATTTTGGAACGCTGCGACTTCAGCAGTCTTTGAGAACGGCGACGCCGCGCGCCAAGACGCGCTGCCAGCGTTTGCCGATCTGAGCTGCGATATCTGCGCGGATATGATTTCCAATTCGCAATGGAACTCATGGATCCAGTGGCAGATCAATCTTGCGGCCGAGTCTGTCGATCGAATCCCCGATTGCGGAAGATCAAGCCGACGCTTGAGCTGACCCAGTAGAGTTTTTTATGGTCAGCCCGACTTTTCGATGTCCCCGGAGCGGCGTAGACGTGCCGAGGCCTTCGCCCCGGACCCCGCGGCGCTTGGGACCCATTGCGAACAGATCGCCATGGCCATTCGAGATTTTCTTCCGCGCGACTAGACGACTAGACGAGCGTTTCCAAGATTTGAATCATAACGCTGATCTCAAAACTGGCTGATTTTTTGGCCAACGTGAGCGTCGCATATGATGAGTTTCATGGAATCGATCGTCTAGTGCGTTCAAATTCTGCAAAATTGCCGAAACGCCATGACTCGGAACGCGGAGCTCTATGTTCTGGAAATGGTCTTGAGCTGCGTCGGCACCGACGATCCTGTCGTCGCGATGCTGGATCTCAATATGCTCGCTGCCCTGCACGGCAGAGAACGATCGCTCGCCTAGTTCGACAGGCTCTTTGATCAGGCAGCTGAAGCGCATCGCCGCGATCGGCTACCAATTCGCCGATGTGGGTCATCGAGGCGATGGCTTCACCTTAGAGCAATTCATGGTGGGCTGAATCGGTAGGGATTACCTCTATGACGGGTTTCGACACTAAAAACGTCCAACAA
>NZ_JBAURI010000022.1:0-1851 GCF_049581145.1 Bradyrhizobium sp. | reverse complement strand
CCGAGCATTATGCACGGGCGAGGCTGAATTGGAACGGCGGCTAAAGGCTCATCGTACGATTGGGTGCTACGGCGAACAAGAAGGAAAGAAGAAGCTATCCGCATTTTTTGCTTGTCGAATTTTTCCGGCGCTAAGGGCGATGCACGCGGCCCGCTCTTTCCGACGCGGACAACTTTAACTGCGCTCCATATTCGCGATCAATTCCTTCGGCAACGGCATACGGCTCTTATCCACGCGGGCAGCGTGCCGATCTTCACGAGATCCCTGCTTTCGCCGGTCCATGGCGCCGCAAGGGACAATCGCGAACCTGGTAGTATTGGCGATAGCCGCGCGGCAGCACGGATGGCAGTGTGCCGCGTCTGCCTGACCATCATTTGCGCCGAGGATGCGCCAGCAGGTGTTTATAGCGCAGCCTCAGTTCAACCAGTGCAAGCACGTCGAGCTCGAGACGGCGCTGGCGCTGGCGCAGCTGCGCCAGAATCTCGTCGGGGAGCACACATAGCAGCTCCCATCCCTCGCTCTGATCGTCAAACAGCGAAACGATGTCGGCATCGAAAGCGCGCGGGGTCGAGGCTTCCGTCGTGTGAGGGCTCCTCTCCTGGCGAACCGACCAAGCCTTGAACCGCGAAAGAGCCGATCGGTATGTCCGTTCCTTTTTTATTGTCTATTTCTTATAAGCGGGGCCGTTTGGGACCTGCGGGTCTTCTTTATATACGGGGCCCTTTCGGCCCCGCGGGTCCGCGGGTTCCTTTCCGCCCCGCGGACCAGGCGACGTGTCCACCGGCCGGATCGGTGCTACGGGCATGTCACGGACAACGTAGTCGGTGGCGCAGAAACAGTGCGCGCCGGCGGTCCGCGGTTGTTCGCGGCTGATGTAGTCGTCGCCGATCAATTCGCGGAAAATGCGCTGGAGCTTCTTGCGGCCGATGCGCAGCGTCCGGCCGATATGGTCAAGGCGGACCTGCCAATGGTGGGGGTGCGACAGCAGATGGACGAGCACGCCTTTGGCCTCGATCGACAGCCTATCATCGCGGAAGATGGCGTTCGGAATGATGGTGAACTGTGCGCGATGCTCGCTGCGGACAATCATCATCGCGGCGTGGTCTCCACCAGCACCGCCGGACTTGGTTTAAGTCCTGACGTCGACGACCAACGCGTGGCGGGGAGCGCCGCGCGTCGTGCGCGGCCGCCGATCTGCCGGGCTGACGTGGGTCTACAGGTGTCTGAGCGGTCAACGTTTGAGCGGTATCGGGACTTGGTCCAACGATGCGTCAGCGGCACTTGGCCGTCCCAAGCCATCAATCCAATCTGTCACCTATTTGGTAAAAAATGAATCGCCAGAAATCGCGCTATTCTACGCTACGGCACGCTTGGCCAATGACATGAGGCTCGGGGCGGTTAGTAGTCACACCCAACTTTGCGGCGCACGCGAGAGGGCCGCTGGCGCGCCGCGAGGTCGGCCACAAAATCCATGATGACGGACACCCACTCTTTATCGCAGGAGCCGGAGGCAGAGGAGGGCTGCCCGCTCACTGGTCGCAGCCCCTTATTTCATCCAGCGGTGAGAAGAGTCCCGGTGGTCCACCTTGCTGAGCTTTTACGATCATGTTGTTCCTCGTGCGGCCCATCGTCAACGAATGCAATCTTCAATTGCTCGAATGCGGGTCGCATATCGTTGTGTGTCCACATCCCTCATCCAGCGACACACTTGTCTTAGAAAATTACGGCCCCGACCGGTACGTGCGACCGTCTCCGCGGCCATTGTAAATACGCGATCATCGCTTGTGATCTGAGCAAACAATTCGGTGGAAAGTTTGCGATCTACGAACAAGTCGGCGACCGCTGCTGAAA
>NZ_JBAURI010000021.1:0-1565 GCF_049581145.1 Bradyrhizobium sp. | reverse complement strand
GATCATGGAGGTGTTCGCCGCGCCGGACATGAGCTGGTTGGTGAAGTAGTCGCCGAGCATCGGCAGCACGGTGATCAGCAGGCCGGTCAGGATCGGCTGGCGCGACAGCGGCAGGGTGACCCGGGTGAAGGTCGCGACCCGGTTCAGGCCCAGGTCCCGGCCGGCCTCGATGAGTGCCGGGTCGATCCGGTCCAGCCCCGCGTACAGCACCAGGATCAGGTACGGGATGTAGCCGTAGACCAGGCCCAGCACCACCGTGTACCACCGGCCGCCGAGCCAGTTGACCGGCTGGGAGATGAGCCCGAGGCCCGACAGCGCCTTGTTCACGTAGCCGTTGGTCTGGAGCAGGTCGATCCAGGCCAGCATGCGCATCATGTAGCTGATCCAGAACGGGGCGATCAGCAGGATCAGGAACAGCGCCTTGCGGCGGCCAGCGAAGCGGGCCACGAAGTAGGCCGCCGGGTAGGCGATGACCAGGGACAGCGCCGAGGCCAGGGCCACGTAGAGGATGGTGCGCGCCACGATGGGCCCGGCGAACGAGGTCGCGCCGAACAGGTCGTGCCAGACGTTGATGACGTTGGACGAGCTCCATGCGAACGGGTTCCAGACCGCGATCGGGGACTCGAACAGCCGGTTGAGCTGGCCCATGGCGATGGCCAGCACCGCGTAGAACGGGATGATGAACAGCAGGACAAGCCAGAGGATGCCGGGCAGGGCCAGCAGGACCCAGAAGAGCTTGCTCTGCTTCCTGTCCGGCCTGCGGCCGCCCCGCGCACGGCCCGGTCCCGGGATCGCTCTCGGCAGCCCTGGCGGTGCGGTCATGGCCTCCCCTAAATCCCGTTGCTCACGACGAGCCAGGCCTGCTGCCAGAGGGCGTCCGCGTCCACGGGCAGCTGGAGCTCGCTGACCCCGCGCCGGAAGTCGGACGGCAGCACCGCGGTGGAGATCAGGCTCTTGGGCAGCAGTTGCTCCTTGACCAGCCGCTGCGGGGTGATCGCGTTGAGCGGCTGCATGTAGCCGTTGAAGCTGATGTTCTCCAGCACGTTCGGCAGGTCAAGCAGGTAGTTCAGGAACAGGTGCGCCAGCACCGGGTTGGCGGCCGACCGGAGCACGGTGTTGGTGTCGTTGGCCACCGGGCCCCGCCCGTCGGTGGGGAACCAGTAGCCGACCGTCTCCACCGGGACACCCTTGGGCATGTAGTACTGCGCCGAGGCCATGTCCCCGGACCAGGCGTGGTGAATCCAGGTCTGGCCGTCCGGGATCTCGGTGTAGTCGTTGTTGTCGATGTGCACGTCGACCAGGCGGGACAGGTCCTGCAAGGCCTGCCGGGACCGGGCGATCTGGCCCCGGTCGGTGGTGTTGAGGTCGTAGATCCCGTTCTTCATCAGCCCCAGGCTGATGCCCTCGCGATAGTCGTCGAGGATGGCCACCTTGCCCTTGTACTTCGGCTGCCAGAGCATGGCCCACGGGTTCCGCATCGCATACGGGTTCTCGGGCACGAGGTCCTTGCGCCACGAGATCCCGGTCGTGTAGATCGTGTACGGGACGGTGTACTGCCAGCCCCG
>NZ_JBAURI010000020.1:0-1605 GCF_049581145.1 Bradyrhizobium sp. | reverse complement strand
GACCAGCCGCGGGTCAGCCGGCTAGCACGGAAGAACTGGTCGAAGGGCAGCTGATACTCGTAGCTGACGACGAAGTTGTGTTTCACATCGAACGAGGAGATGGCATAGCTGAGCGCCGGATTGAAGGGGTTCACTTCTTCGGCGACATTCGATGATTGATCCAGCGACTTGCCATAGGTGTAGGCGGCGGAGAATTCGAGACGGCCACTGGTGTGGCGGGCACTGAGTTCGAGTGCGTTGTAGTTGGCGTGGCCGATGGTGGACTGGAGGGCGTTGCTGCCGAAGTTTGACCCCAGCGGCCCGCGCGTACCGTTCAACTGGCCGCCAGCGATCGGATAATAGACCGTATCTTCGCCGTCTGGGCCGCAGGTAAGGGTCCCCGGTTGCACTTCGCTCGTCTGGCTAAGGCTCAGGCAGAGCGCGGGATTTCCTGGATTTGGCTCAATGAGAACACGCTGGCGATGGCTGGAAGTACCGACGTAGCTCGCGCTGAAGACGGTGTTCGGTCCAGCTTGCCGTTCAACGGAAAACATCCACTCTTCAGTGTAGGGTGCGCGGCCATGGATGTCGTATCCCGGAATACCCTCGATTGGCTCGTAGGTGGCCCAGTCAATGTTGGGATCGGGGTTGCGGCGCGAAGAATTCAATGGGGCGAAGGTATATGGAAAAGGCTGGCCATTATCCTGACCGCTGGCCGCGGTAATGAACGGCGTCGCGAAGAGCGGAGGAGCCGGGCTCGTATAGGTGGTTCCATATGGAGCGTTCGCAGCCAGGACGCCGATCGAAAGCGCATCAATCGCGGTGTAGAAGTTTCCCGCGCTGGCCCGAATGCTGGTCGTGCCCGGTGCCCCAAGGATCTTTCCCAGGAAGCTGCCGGCGTCTCCCTGCGGCGACCAGGCGATGCCCACGCGCGGCGAAAAGCCCAGGTTGCCGATCGGCGCCAGCGTATTCGGTATGCCCTGACCGCCGACCCGATCGCCGGGATAAAGTATGCCGGGAGGGGCACCGGGAAAGACGACCGACTGGGCGCCGGCAACGAAAGTAGAGATCTGGTTGTACTTCTCCGACCAAGGCGCGATGCGATCCCAGCGCAGGCCGTAGTTGAGGGTCAGGTTGGGGAGAACGTGCCAGCTATCCTGCGCAAAGAGGCCGATGTATTTATTCCGCGCATAAAACGGATTGAGCTGGCTCTGGTTGTATTGACTGGGCACGCCGATCAGGAAGTCGGCAAAGTCGACGCCGGTCTCCGTTCCGGAGAAAACAAAGCTGCCATTGAACTGCGCGATGGGATGGGCATTGACCTGGTCGGCATGGAACTCTCCGCCGAACTTCATGGTGTGACTGCCCAACACCTTGGAAACCGCGTCTGTGACTTGATAGGTGTTGTTGACCTGCGTGAGCTGGTTGGCTGCAGCGCCGGTGGAGTATCCGTTGAAATTCAAATTCTCGACACTCTGCCCCTTGGGGTCGAGGGCGACGATGCTGGGCGAGCCGTTCGCGTTCTCGAAACCTTGCGAGACCAGGCTTACGCCACGACCGCCCACCGGCTGGCCGAGATCGGTGTTATCGCGCATATAGCTGAAGTGGAGTTCATTGACCATGGTG
>NZ_JBAURI010000019.1:0-5834 GCF_049581145.1 Bradyrhizobium sp. | reverse complement strand
CGCGAAATCCGGGGAACTGCCGGCCGGCAGCCACATCCCGTACCAGCCGTCGGCGACCAGCTCGACGCCGTTTTCCTTCAGCGTCGGCACCTCCGGGAGAAAGGGCGAACGCGCCGCGCTGCTCACCGCCAGGATCTTGACGGCGCCGGCGCGGTATTGCTGGATCGCTTCGGCGAGGGTGGTGATGCCGAACGGCAGATGACCGCCGGCCAGGTCGTTGATGATCGGGACAGAGCCGCGATAGGCCACCCGGGTCAATTGAACGCCCAGGATCTTCTCCAGCAGTGACCCCGTGAAATGCGGGATCGTTCCATTGCTCGGCACGCCGAACGACGCCTGGTCCGGATGGGCCTTGAGCCACGCGACGAGTTGCCCGAAATCGGCGGCATCGACCTCGGGGCCGGTCACGATGCCGAACTCGAAGCGGGCCAGCAGCGAGACCGGCACGAAATCCTTCGCCGTATCGAAGCTCGGCTCCTTCTCCACCATCGGCAACAGATACATGGTGGGACCGGTCGTCACCAGAATCATCGCGCCATCGGGGCCTGCGGCCTTCACCGCCTTGATGCCAATCCGTCCATCGGCTCCGGTGCGGTTCTCGACGATCACGGTGCGATCGAGGGTCTGGCTGATCTGCGGCGCCAAAAGCCGGCACAGCGTATCGCCGCCGCCGCCGGCCAGGAACGGGAAGATGATCCGGGTCAGCGGCCCCTGCTCGGCGCGGGCCGCGGCCGCCTGCGCAGCGAGCGGCAGGCCAAGACAGCCCGCCACGAATTGTCGACGGTCCACGCGCGAGGCCTCCCCAGGGTCATCTCAAGCCATTACAGCAGAGCCAAAGCGCCGCTGGAATGGGCAAGACGTCGACCACCGCGCCACGCCGTCACGTTGTGCGGAACGGTATCCTTGTTGCAACACTCGCCTATTGCGGGAATCTCGGGACGGTATCCATGATTGGTAATGTCAGCGTCGGTGGCAACGATCGGAAGAAGGCCGGAGAGCTCGACGACAGGCGGCGAACTGGACATGGGCCGGTTCGTCGCCAACGACCGCATCATCACCTGAGGGAGCCAGGTCGGAGTCGCCGGGCTCGGTGTGGCGCTGCCCTATGACTGCAAAGACGATGTCGTCCGGCAACGGCGTGATCGCGGCGTTCCGCGCCAAGCACGCGGCGCAAGTCGATCACGCCCGTCGGACCGGTCAAGCAGTTCGCGCTGTCGCTCGGCGGGAGCCGCGAGGGCCTTCCCGGGCGGCGCAGCGAGCAGTTCTACGCTCCCTATTTCCGCGCCCCCAAGGGCAACAGGCTGAACGCCGTCGTGACGGCCTGACGGTACTTCAGCGTTCTCTTCAGGTCTCTCTCTGCAGGCTCTCTTCACGTTCTCTTGCCTGCGCCACTTCCAAATCATGGACGTGGCGCGTATTGCTTGACCAGCCCCGTTTGACTGATCCGGCCCCATCCGATCCGACATGCCCCGCCGCCCTGCCCTCAAAAACTTCCGCCGTATCGTCGTCAAGGTCGGCTCCTCGCTCTTGATCGATTCCGACGCGGGCGATGTGCGGGCCTCGTGGCTATCGGCGCTCGCGGCCGATCTGGCAAGGCTGCATGGCGAGGGCCGGGAGCTCCTGATCGTGTCGTCGGGATCGATCGCGCTCGGACGCAGCCGGCTGAAATTGCCGCGCGGCGCTCTCAAGCTGGAAGAGAGCCAGGGCGCCGCCGCGGTCGGCCAGATCGCGTTGGCGCGCATCTGGTCCGAGGTCCTCGGCAATCACGGTATCGGTGCCGGGCAGATCCTGGTGACGCTGCAGGACACCGAGGAGCGCCGCCGCTATCTCAACGCGCGCTCGACGATCGGCAAGCTGTTGGAATGGCGCGCGGTGCCCGTGATCAACGAAAACGACACGGTTGCGACCAACGAAATCCGCTACGGTGACAACGACCGGCTGGCCGCCCGCGTCGCCACCATGGCGAGCGCCGATCTGCTGATCCTGCTGTCCGACATCGACGGCCTCTACGATGCCCCGCCGTCGCAAAATCCGGACGCGAAACTGATTCCGGTGGTCGAGACCGTGACCGCCGAGATCGAGGCGATGGCGGGCGCGGCCGAATCCGAATTGTCGCGCGGCGGCATGCGCACCAAGATCGAGGCGGCGAAGATCGCGACCACCGGGGGCACACACATGCTGATTGCCTCCGGCAAGATCGAGCATCCCCTGCAGGCGATCGCAGACGGCGGGCGCTGCACCTGGTTTCTGACGCCTGCCAATCCCGTCACCGCGCGAAAGCGCTGGATCGCGGGTTCGCTGGAGCCCAAGGGCACGCTAACCATCGATGCCGGCGCAGTCAGCGCGCTGCGCGCCGGAAAGAGCCTGCTGCCGGCCGGGGTTATCCGGGTCGACGGGCAGTTCGCTCGCGGCGACGCCGTGGTGGTGCGCGGGCCCGACACCCATGAGATCGGGCGCGGCCTCGTGGCCTATGACGCCGACGACGCCGAGAAGATCATGGGCCGCTCCTCGCCCGACGTGATGGCGATCCTCGGCATCAGCGGGCGTGCCGAAATGATCCACCGCGACGATCTGGTGGTGAGCCCGGCTCGCGCTGTTTCAGCACGGTAGGCCATTGGCCGACCGCCGACTTCCAAAGCCGCCACCTTGGCAAGCGGTTCCCCGCCTCGCCAAGTCCTCAATTTCCATGCTAGGACATGCCCTTAATTGTCCGTTGGAAACGAGATGACCGCATCCCTGAAGGCCATTGACGGCAGCGCCGATCTGCCCGCCCTGATGAACGAGCTCGCCGCGCGCGCTCGCACGGCGGCGCGCACTTTGTCGCTGGCCTCGCCGGACCAGAAGAACCGGGCGCTTGAGGCGATGGAGCGTGCCATCCGCGCCAACGCGCCCGCGATCCTTTCTGCCAACGCGGAAGACACGGCCGAAGTCCGCGCTACAGGCGCGACCGCGGCCTTCATCGACCGCCTGACGCTGACGCAAGCGCGCATCGACGCGATGGCCGATGGCATTGCGACCGTGCGCGAGATTCCCGATCCGGTCGGGGTCGTCACCGACAGCTGGCAACGGCCGAACGGCATGGTCATCGAGCGCGTCCGGGTGCCACTTGGCGTCGTCGCCGTGATCTTCGAAAGCCGCCCCAATGTCGCGGCCGATGCCGGCGTGCTGTGCCTGAAGTCGGGCAATGCGGTCATCCTGCGTGGCGGCTCCGACAGTTTTCGCTCCTGCCGCGCGATTCACGACTGCCTGGTGCAGGGACTGCGCGAAGCCGGCCTTCCCGAAGCCTCGATCACGCTGGTGCCGACCCGCGACCGCGCAGCGGTCGGCCTGCTCCTGACCGGACTGAACGGCAGCATCGACGTGATCGTGCCGCGCGGCGGCAAGAGCCTGGTCGCGCGCGTCGAAGCCGAGGCGCGCGTGCCGGTATTTGCGCATCTGGAAGGCGTCAACCACGTCTATGTCGACCACGCCGCCAATCTGGAGATGGCCAAGAAGATCGTGCTCAACGCCAAGATGCGCCGCCCCGGGGTCTGCGGCGCCGCTGAAACCTTGCTGGTCGATCGCGCTGGCGCCGCGGCCAACCTCAAGCCGCTGGTCGAAATGCTGCTCGACGCCGGCTGCGAGGTGCGTGGCGACGAGGTCGTGCAGCGCAGCGATCGTCGCGTCAAACCGGCCTCCGAGGAGGACTGGGACACCGAGTATGAGGACGCCATCATCACGGCCAAGGTGGTCGATGGCGTGGATGAAGCGATCGCGCATATCCACAAACACGGCTCTCACCATACCGACGCGATCGTGACCGAGGATGCCAAGGCCGCGCACAAATTCCTCAACGAGGTCGACTCCGCGATCGTGCTGCATAACGCCTCGACGCAATTCGCCGATGGCGGCGAATTCGGCTTCGGCGCGGAGATCGGCATAGCCACCGGAAAATTTCATGCCCGCGGCCCGGTCGGTGCCGAGCAACTGACGAGCTTCAAGTATCGCGTCCACGGCACCGGGCAGACCCGGCCATGAACCCAACCTTGTCCAGGCGGGATTTTTGTTGAAGGTAGCGTCAACCGCGTCCCACCCGGTCGTTCAAGCTCTTCCGCTCTACACCGATGGCATGCGCATCGGGCTGCTCGGCGGCTCCTTCAATCCGCCGCATCGGGCGCACCGCGCCATCAGCCTGTTCGCGATCAAGCGCCTGAAGCTCGACCGCGTCTGGTGGCTGGTGACCCCGGGCAACCCGCTCAAGGATACCGGCGGCCTGCATCAGCTTGCCGAGCGCGCCGAAGCCGCGCGCCAGATGGCGGACGATCCGCGCATCGATGTCAGCTGTCTCGAATCCGTCATCGGAACCCGGTACACTGCCAATACCATCACTTACTTGCGCCGCCGCGCTTCCGGCTTGCGCTTTGTCTGGATCATGGGCGCCGATAACCTCGCGCAATTTCATCGCTGGCAGAACTGGCGCCGCATCGCGACCCAGATCCCGATTGCGGTGATCGATCGGCCGCCCCAAAGCTTTCGCGCGCTGAATGCACCCGCCGCTCAAGCCCTTGCCCGCTACCGCCTGCCGGAGAAACAGGCAGGCCGTCTGGCCGGCCATCGCGCCCCGGCCTGGGTCTTCCTGACCGGATTGAAGCTGAATCTGTCATCCACCGGCCTGAGGAACCCGGACGGAAGTTGGAAGTAAGTCGAGTGGGGACACCTGGATATTGAAACCGTTAACCCCACATGCATAGAATGGTCCGTGGACCGTCGGATTCGACGGTTTGCGATACAGTGAAAGGAATGGTCCCTGGCCACATCTGTATTGTCCCAGTCTGTTTTACCCAAGGCTCAAAGAACCAAGCGTAAAACATCGACCCAAGCTGCAGCCTTGAAGGCGCAACCCGGCGCCGACAAGACGCTGAATATGATCCTCTCCCGCCTCGACGACATGAAGGCGGAAGAAACGGTCACCATCGACCTTCGCGGCAAATCGGCATATTCCGACTATATGGTCATCACGTCGGGCCGGGCCAACCGGCACGTCGGGGCGATCGCGGAAGATGTCGCCAAGGGCCTCAAGGAAACCGGAATCAAGAACATCCACGTCGAGGGCTTGCCCAATTGCGACTGGGTGCTGATCGATTCCGGCGATGTGATCGTGCACGTGTTCAGACCCGAGGTGCGCGAGTTCTACAATCTGGAAAGATTGTGGACACAGGGCCCGACGGTGGCGACGGCGATCTAGGACTGGCGCCGGTGCGAATCGGCTGGAGCGCATGCTAGGTTTGCGTGCATGCGCCTGATTGTGATTGCCGTCGGCCGGCTGAAACAGGGTCCGGAGCGCGAACTCGCCGATCGCTACCAGAAGCGGTTCGACGACATCGGCCGCAAGCTCGGCTTCCGCAACCTCGAGATGCACGAGATTACCGAAAGCCGTGCGCGCGACACAGCGACGCGGATCGCGGACGAAGCAGCCGCCATGTCGGCCGCAATCCCGGAAAAGTCCGTGCTTGTCGCGCTCGACGAGCGCGGCGACAATGTGGACAGCAGTACCTTTGCCGCGCATCTTGGCCGCTGGCGGGACGAATCGGTCATGAACGCTGTCTTTCTGATCGGGGGCGCCGACGGACTTTCGCCCGATTTGCAGCGCAAAGGCAGGCTTCGGATCGCGTTCGGGGCCGCGACCTGGCCCCATCAAATGGTTCGCATCATGCTCCTGGAGCAGCTTTACCGGGCTGGGACCATTTTGGTCGGGCATCCCTATCACCGCGCCTGATGTGCGCAACGGCAAGAGCAGCAAGCGGTCTAAATGCAGCGCGCGCGGCCCCCCCATCGTCCCCCTGAGACCGTTCGCC
>NZ_JBAURI010000018.1:0-8054 GCF_049581145.1 Bradyrhizobium sp. | reverse complement strand
GTCCAGTCCAGGCCGGCGAGAATGCCGGCCAGCGGCCCGGGAAAATCGGCGACCGTGTCGGCGATCACCGGCAGGCCGAACGCGGCGAAGCGCGCCGGATCGCCATTGGCATTGAGGATCAGCCCGTCGCATTGCGGCTTCAGCCGCGCAATCACCCGTTCCAGGATCGTGCGGCCGGCGATGCTGCGCATCGGCTTGTCGCCGCCGCCCATCCGCCGCGCCAGGCCGCCGGCGAGCAGCAAGCCGGGGATTGCCTCAATCGCCGCTTCAATCATCTCGGCTTTCGCCCTTGCGCTTGTGCCGGGCCGATTCCTCTTCGACGAACGTCAGGTTCTGATCGTAGACGATACGCTCCTCGCCCGACAGCGCGATGAAGCGCTTTCCCCGCGCGCGGCCGACCAGCGTCAGGCCGACCTGCCGCGCCAGGTCGACGCCCCAGGCGGTGAAGCCGGAGCGGGAAACCAGGACCGGTATCCCCATCCGCACCGTCTTGATCACCATCTCCGAGGTCAGCCGTCCCGTGGTGTAGAGGATCTTGTCGGCCGGATCGACGCGGTGGCGATAGATCCAGCCCGCGATCTTGTCGACGGCGTTATGGCGGCCGACGTCCTCGGTATAGCAGACGGGCGTGCCTTGCTTGCACAGCACGCAGCCATGGATCGCGCCGGCCTCGAGATAGAGCGACGGCATGGTGTTGATCGCGTGCGTCATCTGGTAGAGCCAGGAGGTGCGCAGCTCGGCCTTCGGCAGCGCCACGCTTTCCACCGCCTCCAGGAGATCGCCGAATGCGGTGCCCTGCGCGCAGCCGGAGGTCTGCGTGCGCTTCTTCAGTTTCTGCTCGAAGTTGGTGTGATGCGCGGTGCGTACGACGACGACCTGCAAGTCGTCATCGTACTCCACTTCGGTGACGACGTCGTCGTATTTGAGCATGTTCTGGTTGAGCAGATAGCCGAGGCCGAGATATTCCGGGTAATCGCCGATCGTCATCATGGTGACGATCTCCTGCGCGTTCAGATACAGGGTCAGCGGCCGTTCCACCGGCACCTTGATCTCGACCTTCGCGCCGGTCTGATCGGTGCCCGTGACACGCTCGGTCAGGCCCGGATCGTCCGGGTGCGGGACGATCAGGGGAACCGGGGCTTGCTCGATCTTCGTCATGGCTCAGAGCTTAGCATGACAAGGTGGTTTGGCCGATATAAAGCCTTGGGATAGCCTGGGGCGGTTCCTGCTGGTTTCTGACGGGCTTTTTGCTGGCCTCTTATTGGTCTTTTGAGCGCGGCCGGGCGCGGAGAATATGATGAAAGTGATCGGGCTCTCGGGCTGGAGCGGGGCCGGCAAGACCACCTTGCTGACACGGGTCATCCCGCATCTGCTCGCGCAGGGATTGCGTGTCTCCGTCATCAAGCATGCCCATCATCAATTCGACGTCGATGTGCCCGGAAAGGATTCCTGGCTGCACCGTCAGGCCGGCGCAGAGGAGGTGCTGGTGTCCTCGGCCACTCGATGGGCGTTGATGCACGAACTGCGCGGCGCCACCGAACCGCACCTGCCGGAACTGCTGGCAAAGATGTCGCGCGTCGATCTCGTCGTCATCGAGGGCTACAAATCCGACCCGCATCGCAAGATCGAGGTGCACCGGCTGGCCAACGGCAAGCCGCTGCTCTTCCCCGACGATCCGGCCATCGTGGGTATTGCGACCGACGCCACCGTTGAAACCCGGCTTCCCGCCGCCCATCTCGACGATATCCCGGCGATTGCCGCCATGATGCTGCGATCGGCGATCACGATCGAGGATGTGCTGGCACGGAGCGCAGCCGAAAGCTGAAGGCGACCATGGCGCAATTGTCCGACGACTGTTTTGCCTTCGGCGGCCCGCTGATGTCGGTCGACGAGGCCGTCGGCATCATCGTGGCGCGTGTGAAGGCGGTTTGCGAGGTCGAAGCCGTTTCGCTGATCGAGGCCGACGGGCGCATCCTGGCGCACGATGTCGCGGCGCCGTTGCCGCTGCCCCCCTTCACCAATTCCGCCGTCGACGGCTATGCCTTGCCAAGCGGCGATCTTCCGCAAGCGCTGGAACGGGCCTTTCCGATGAGTGGACGCGTGCAGGCCGGTCACGCCGCGCAGGCGGCCGAGCCCGGACATGCGGTGCGCATCTTCACCGGCGCGCCGATGCCTGGAGGCACCGATACGGTGTTCATGCAGGAGGACATCCGCGTCGACGAAGCCGGCCGCGTCGTCGTCCCCCCTGGTCTCAAGGCCGGGGCCAATGTCCGCCTCGCCGGCGAAGATATTGCCGCAGGCGATGTCGCGCTGAAGGCCGGAACGCGATTGCGGCCGCAGGATGTCGCGCTTGCCGCCGCGCTCGGCCTGACCGGGCTTGCGGTGGCGAGGCGCATCAAGGTCGCCGTGTTCTCGACCGGCGACGAATTGGCCTCTCCGGGAACATCGCGGGCCCCGTCGCAGTTGTTCGATTCCAACCGCTTCATGCTGATGGCGATGCTGCGGCGGCTCGGCTGCGAGGTCAGCGATCTCGGTATTCTGCGCGACCAGCGCACCTTGCTCGCGCAGGCTCTGCAGCAGGCAGCCGCCATGCACGATCTGATTCTCACCACCGGCGGGGTCTCGACCGGCGAAGAGGATCACGTCAAGGCCGGGGTCGACAGCGTAGGCTCGCTGGTGCTGTGGCGGATGGCGATCAAGCCGGGACGTCCGGTCGCGATGGGCATCATCGGCGGCACGCCCTTCATCGGCCTGCCCGGAAATCCCGTCGCGAGCTTCGTTACCTTCGTCCATGTGGTGCGGCCGACGGTGCTGGCGCTGTCGGGCGCCAGGCTCGCTCATCCCGTTGCGATCCCGGTGCGCGCCGCCTTCACCTACAAGAAGAAAGGCGGGCGGCGCGAATATGTCCGCGTCAACTTGCGCAAGCGCGCTGATGGCGAATTGGAGGCGATCAAGTTTCCGCGCGAAGGCGCGGGCCTGTTGTCGTCGCTGGTGGAGACCGACGGGCTGGTCGAACTTGGCGAGAGCGTGACCAAAGTCGAGCCGGGCCAGCATGTCGGATTTCTCGGCTATGCAGCTCTGCTCTAGCTGGCGTTGACGACATAGGCCGGCTTCGCCATGTTGCCGGGATGACGACGACGATGCTTGACCTGACCGGATTGAAGTGTCCATTGCCGGCGCTGAAGACGCGCAAGGCATTGAAGCCGCTGAAACGGGGGGACTTCCTTGAAGTCCATTGCACCGATCCGCTCGCGGTGATCGATATCCCGAACCTGATCCGGGAGACCGGCGACAAGGTCGAGATCGCGCAACGCGACGCACAGCGGATCGTATTCCTGATCGAAAAGATCGACGGGGTTCCCGCAACCGGGCGACGTTGAGTCGCACGGTTTTTTCGCAGCTGCGAAGGTTTTCGCTACCTTTTACCAATCGACACGCTTGACGTGTTCTGCCCCAATTTGGTCTTTCGATGGGTGTGAAGCTTGTGGCATGTGTTTCCGCTCTCGCGATTGCAAAATTCGATCCGTACATCCCCGCGCTGCAGCAAAATCGCAGCACTTGCGGTGATCAGGGGACCGGGGATCGTGAACAGTGCATACGCCCGTGTGGCGCGGCTGTAAGGAGGGACGAATGGCGACGGTAGAAAGCGCTGGCACGATGGCCGGCGCGGGGGCAGGTATCTTCGATCGCGAGCACACAATTGCAAAGGCGGGCTTCAATCGCTGGCTGGTGCCCCCCGCGGCGCTCTGCATTCATCTCTGTATCGGCATGTCCTATGGCCTGAGCGTGTTCTGGCTGCCGTTGTCGCGCGCGATCGGCATCGACAAGCCCTTGGCATGCGCGGGGCAGACGATCATCAGTGATCTCTTCACAACCACCTGCGACTGGCAGGTCACCAATCTTCTGATCATCTTCACGATCGGGATCGTGATGCTCGGGCTGTCGGCTGCCGTGTTCGGCGGCTGGCTGGAACGCGCCGGCCCGCGCAAGGCCGGCGCGGTCTCGGCGGTGTGCTGGGCGGGGGGCTTCGCCATCTCGGCGTTGGGCGTCTATGTGCACCAGCTCTGGATCATGTGGCTCGGTCTTGGCTTGATCGGCGGCGTCGGGCTTGGCCTCGCCTACATCTCGCCGGTGTCGACATTGGTGAAATGGTTTCCCGACCGGCGGGGCATGGCGACCGGCATGGCCATCATGGGCTTTGGTGGCGGCGCGATGATCGGCTCCCCGCTTGCCAATCTCTTGATCAATCACTTCAAGACGCCGAGTTCAGTCGGCGTCTGGCAGACCTTCCTGGTGCTGGCCGCAATCTATTTCGTGTTCATGATGATCGGTTCGTTCGGCTATCGCGTGCCGCCCGCGGGCTGGCAGCCCGACGGCTGGACCGCGCCGACCAAGGCGACTGCGCTGATCAGCCGCAACAACGTCCATCTCGAGGATGCGCACAAGACGCCGCAGTTCTGGCTGATCTGGATGGTGCTGTGCATGAACGTGTCCGCCGGCATCGGCGTGCTCGCGATGGCCTCGCCGATGTTGCAGGAGATCTTCGGCGGCGCGCTGATCGGCAAGCCGGATCTCGGCTTTTCCGCGCTCGACACCTCGCAAAAAGTGGCGATCGCCACCATTGCGGCCGGGTTCGTCGGACTGCTGTCACTGTTCAACATCGGCGGCCGGTTCTTCTGGGCCTCGTTGTCGGATCACATCGGACGCAAGAATACTTATTATGCGTTCTTCCTTCTCGGCATCGCGCTCTATGCGCTGTCGCCGAGCTTCGCGCATATGGGCTCGCGCACGCTGTTCGTCGGCGCGTTCTGCATCATCATCACGATGTATGGCGGTGGTTTCGCGACCATTCCGGCCTATCTCGCCGACATGTTCGGTGCGCAATTCGTCGGCGCCATCCACGGCCGATTGCTGACTGCGTGGTCGACCGCGGGCGTCGTCGGGCCGCTTCTGGTCGGCTATATCCGCGATGCGCAACTCAAGGCCGGTATCGACCGGGCGCTGGTCTATGATCGCACCATGTACATCCTGGCCGGACTTCTCATCGTCGGCCTGATCTGCAACTTCCTGATCAAACCGGTCGACGACAAATGGCACCTGAGTGAGGCGGAAGTCGCCAGGCTCCAGGCGGACAGCGCCAAGAGCGAGGCTGCGATCCAGCACGGCTCGTTCGGCATCGGCAAGGGCGGACTTGACACGAAGGCCGCGCTGTTTTGGATCGTGGTTGGGATTCCGCTCATCTGGGGCGTGTGGAAAACTCTCGACAGCGCGATCAAGATTTTCTGAGTGCTGTATAGCCTGGGTACACGCGCGACGTGGACCACTCGCGTCCCGCGGTCCTAATACTTTTTAAACAAAAGATCCGAGGAAACTGCCATCCTGGAGGTCGGCCCTTGGGTTCCGGGCCGAGCCTAGGAGCGGCAGGGGACGGTTCCATGTTCAAAAACCTTTGAATCTCATCGCGGTACCTATTGGCATCTGGTATGCCAACGAATAGGATGGCTCCGACCGGGGCAGAACGAGGCGTTGCAGAAACGAGGCGTTCCAGATGAGTCAGGATGTGCAGCAGGTTCGCGCGTTCGAACACCCCGGCGCGGGACGGAGGCGGGCCAAGGCGACGCCGAAGGGCCGTCAGATCGATCCGGCCGCCGCGCACGAGATCGAACTCCTGCTCGGCGACCGGCCGCGGCGGCGTGATCTCCTGATCGAGCATCTGCACCTGATTCAGGACAAGTATCAACAGATCTCCGCAGCTCATCTCGCCGCGCTGGCTGACGAGATGAGGCTGTCTTTTGCCGAAGTGTTCGAAACGGCGACCTTCTACGCGCATTTTGATGTGGTGAAGGAGGGCGAGCCCGACATTCCGCCGCTGACTATCCGGGTCTGCGATTCCCTGACCTGCGCGGTGCTCGGCGGTGAACAATTATTGCGGGACTTGCGGGACCGCGCCGGCCCCGGCATTCGCGTCGTGCGCGCGCCTTGCAACGGCCTGTGCGATGCCGCGCCGGTCGCTGAGGTCGGCCACCATTTCGTACGTCACGCGACGGCCGCGGAGGTGCTGGCCACGGCCCAGCGCGGCGACACGCATCCGCACATTCCGGCCCATATCGACTATGACGCCTATGTCGCCGATGGAGGCTACCGGCTGCTCACGCGGCTGCGCTCTGGTGTGGTCACAAGGGATGACATCCTGAAGGTTCTCGACGATTCCAGCCTGCGTGGTCTCGGCGGCGCCGGCTTTCCCACCGGTCGCAAATGGCGAGCGGTGCTGGGCGAGCCCGGGCCGCGGCTGATCGCCGTCAACGGTGACGAGGGCGAGCCGGGCACGTTCAAGGATCGCGTCTATCTCAACAGCGATCCGCACCGCTTTCTCGAAGGCACCTTGATCGCCGCGCATGTCGTGGAGGCGTCCGACGTCTACATCTATATCCGCGACGAATACCCGGCTGCCCGCGAAATCCTCGCGCGCGAGATCGCGAAACTGCCGCCGGGCGGTCCGGCGCTGCACATGCGGCGTGGCGCAGGCGCCTATATCTGCGGCGAGGAATCCTCGCTGCTCGAAAGCATCGAAGGCAAGCGCGGCCTGCCGCGGCACAAGCCGCCCTATCCGTTCCAGGTCGGGCTGTTCGGCCTGCCGACCTTGATCAACAATGTCGAGACGCTGTGGTGGATCCGCGATCTCATCGAAAAGGGCGCGGACTGGTGGAAGAGCCATGGCCGCAACGGACGCCAGGGATTGCGCAGCTATTCGGTCTCCGGCCGTGTCAGGAATCCCGGGGTGAAGCTCGCGCCGGCCGGCATCACGGCGCGCGAACTGATCGACGAGTACTGCGGCGGCATGGCCGACGGCCACAGGTTTTCGGCCTATCTTCCGGGCGGCGCGTCCGGCGGTATCCTGCCGGCGTCGATGGACGACATCCCGCTCGATTTCGGCACGCTGGAGAAATACGGTTGCTTCATCGGTTCGGCTGCCGTCATCGTATTGTCTGAGCAGGACAGCGTCAGGGGTGCAGCCCTCAACCTGATGCGCTTCTTCGAGGATGAGAGCTGCGGCCAGTGCACGCCGTGCCGGGTCGGAACCGAGAAGGCGGCGCTGTTGATGCAGCAGCCGGTCTGGAACCGGCAACTGCTCGACGAATTGAGCCAGGCGATGCGAGATGCCTCGATCTGCGGGCTCGGCCAGGCGGCCTCGAATCCGCTGACCTCCGTGCTCAGATACTTCCCTGACGAATTCAAGGACGCCGCGGAATGACCAAGATCCAGTTCGAACTCGACGGCAAGCAGGTCGAAGCCGGGCCGGGCGAGACCATCTGGCAAGTCGCCAAACGGCAGGGCCGCGAGATCCCTCACCTCTGCTATTCGCCGGCGCCGGATTATCGGCCCGATGGCAATTGCCGTGCCTGCATGGTCGAGGTCGAAGGCGAGCGCGTGCTGGCGGCGTCCTGCAAGCGCACGCCCAGCGTCGGCATGAAGGTCAAGACCGAGAGCGCCCGCGCAGTTGCGGCGCAAAAGATGGTGATGGAACTGCTGGTCGCCGACCAGCCGGCGCGCGACACCTCGCACGACCCGGATTCGAAATTCTGGCTCTGGGCCGAGACCACCGGCGTCACCGAGAGCCGCTTTCCGGCGGCTCAGCGCTGGCAGGCCGACGCCAGCCATCCGGCGATGCGGGTCAATCTCGATGCCTGCATCCAGTGCGGTCTGTGCGTGCGCGCGTGCCGCGAGGTGCAGGTCAACGATGTCATCGGCATGGCTTATCGCAATCACGATGCAAAAATCGTGTTCGATTTCGACGATCCGATGGGGGAATCGACCTGCGTCGCCTGCGGTGAATGCGTGCAGGCCTGCCCGACCGGCGCGCTGATGCCCGCGGTCATGCTCGACGACAAGCAGACGCGCGTCACCTATCCGGACAAGCAGGTCGATTCGCTGTGTCCGTATTGCGGCGTCGGCTGCCAGGTCACCTATCAGGTCAAGGACGACAAGGTGATCTATGCCGAGGGCCGCGACGGTCCGGCCAATCACAATCGGCTCTGCGTCAAGGGCCGCTTCGG
>NZ_JBAURI010000017.1:0-8583 GCF_049581145.1 Bradyrhizobium sp. | reverse complement strand
CGGCAAGACCGAGCTGGTTGGCTATCTCTTCGAGCCGGACGGCGCCGGGCCGCATCCCGCGATCGTGCTGCTGCACGGCCGCGGCGGGCCGTATTCCACCAACGTCAATGCCGATTGCACGACCGTGTCGCGAACGGCGGCCTCGGCGTGCGGCGCCGCCACGCTGTCGCGGCGCCATGCAAGCTGGGGCGAATATTGGGCCACGCGCGGCTATCTCGCGCTGCTGCCGGACTCGTTCGGGCCGCGCGGCAAGGCGCATGGCTTCGGCCGCTATAGCCATGACGACCCCGACCGCGACGATGTCAACGAGAAGACGGTTCGACCGCTCGATGCCGAGGGCGCGCTCGCCTATCTGAGCGGCCGTGACGACGTGGCGGGCACGCGAATCTTCCTGCAGGGCTGGTCGAACGGCGGCAGCACCGCGCTCAACGTCATGATCCGGCAGGGCACGCGCGCGGGCTTTCGCGGCGCGCTGGTGTTCTATCCCGGCTGCGGCCGCGACGCGTTGCTGGAGAACACCGTCTCGAGCGCCGCGCCGATCGCGATGTTTCTGGGCGAGGCCGACGAGGAGGTGTCGCCCACGATCTGCCAGCACGTCGCCGCCCGCTCGCGCGAGGCCGGCACCCGGATCGACGTCACGCTCTATTCCGGCGCGACGCATGATTTCGACGACCCCGGCGCCCGCCGCCAATCCGTCCCCGCCAACCACGCCGCCCGCGACGACGCGCTCGCGCGTGCGATCGGGATCGTGGAAGGGTGGCGGGAGTAGCAGAAAGTCGCTCAAGTGGTCACCACCATTTCGATGCGCCTCTTCCCGGCGGCGGCCCCGAAGGGCAGGGGAGCGGAAACACCTGCCGCGTCTTCACCATGTCCGGCGGCCCGCTTGCTGATTCAACGCATTGTCGAAGCCCACAAGTCTTCCAAGCCAAGCGGTACACCGCGCGGGCTCCCTTCCCCCTTGGGGGGAAGGGTTGGGGTAGGGGGTAGCCACGGGAGAAGTCTGCCCTGGGGGATGTTCGACCCGACCCCTTCCCGCAAGACTCCGATGGCAGAGAGGCGGAGTCGAGCGTGCGTCGTCACGACCGCCCGCAACGCGTCCGATTCAATCCTCAAATCCACCCGCCGCACGCGCGATTGATTGCTTCAGACACGGCTCATCCTTCTCGCCGCGCATTGGCGCGAGGTTTGGAGCTCTCTCGCCGCCCTGCCGGAAACAACGAGGGCGTGGGGGATGCCGGGCGCCCGATGCACCCGCAGCCTCGTGTGCGCATATTGGGTAGTGATTATGCACACGAGTATTCACAGCGGTCGCACCGGAATCACCCGGCATCCCCGCACGCAATGGTTTACGGCTTATACGTGCTCTCCTCGGTGACCACGCTTTTTTGCCACCGTCGCCGGCGGAATTGCTTCCGTCGACTTGACGCCTGTGCCTTGGAGCGCCGGGACCATACGACTTCGCCGTCCGTGAAAGCTGCGCCCGTCTCGCGCTGCTCCCGCGTCCACCGCATCCCGCACCCGACGTCCGTGACGATCGCGATATGCCCCCTCTGAATGGGACGGGATGGCAGTGCTTATAATGCTGATTTGGATCTTCTGAAAAGCCGAATATTTTTGCGCGGACCGTTTTTTCTGTGGATGGCCGATGTCGACCTGGCGGGGAGATCAGGCAATGGCAGCGCTGAAACCGGGTGCCAGCTTTCGAAGCTCGATCGGATATGCAGGGGTTTCTTCGTCGGCTTGATACTTCTCCGCTCAAAGGATCGCTTCAAGTCCCTTCCGCTTGATGACGCTCAGGAGCGCGAGCGCGGCACCGGTCGGTCGTTTGGCTCCGGATTCGAGTTTAGAAACGTAGCCGGTTGTGACGTTGAGAACCCGGGCAAAGACCGCTTGGCTCAGGTTGCCGCGCAACGAACGAATTTCCTTCGGCGACAAGGCCGCATGCGTGGCGGCCGGGAAACTTTGCTTGCCGAGAATGCGCATCGTGATCTTGTCGGCGGTGGTTTCGCTGATGAGCGAACCGCGAAAATCCTGCGCCAGTTCGAGCAATGTGTCATTGATGCGTTTGCTGGGATCAGCCTTTTTCGGCATAGGGCACCTCTTTCAATGTTTCTCGTTTCAGTTCCGCGGCGATCGCGGCCTCGCTCGCTGCCAAGAGCCCCGCCGCCAAAGCTTTGAAATCGGCAAGCTGGCCGGCGTCGATATTGTCGAGATCGTTTTTCGCGAAGCCCAACAAGAACACCGAGCGCTGGCCTGGCCTGTAGGCGATCAGCATTCGCCAGCCGCCGCTTTTTCCTTGGCCTGGCCGCGCGACCCGCTGCTTGATCAGGCCACCGCCGAGTTTGGCGTCAATCAGGCCGCGCTCGGCACGGACGATGGAGTCAACCAATGATCGGATGCTGATACGTTCCGCCTTCACGAATCGCGCGACGCCGCGCGTCAGGAATATCCGCATCCAACCCCCAGACTATAGACTATAGTGCCATGGGCTATAGTTTTCAAGCGCCTCTTGAACCCGCTCGGCGGGACTAACGCGCTTTCGACGCGGCGGCCGTGCTCACCAGCACGCCCCGGCCCAAAGCCAATGCGCACGCGATGATCCGTCGGCACGCCGTGGCCGCCGGCGTCACGACCTTGGTTGGCAATCAAAGCTTTCACGGAACTGGCATCACGACGGAAGCGACGCGGTATCCCCTGCGCGGTGATTTGCGACCATGCGGGCAGATCAGGCGATCGTCGAATTGCCCCAGCGCAAACCCGCAGCATGGTGATGGCGAGCCGTTGCCGCGTTGGCGCAAAGCGCCGCCGCATCATCGTCATTGCGAGCGTAGCGACGCGATCTTTCTCGCCGCGAGATGGGTTGCTTCGCGGCGCTGGCAATGAACTGTTACTTGGCTGAGCGCGAAACAAGAAACATCTCGCGAATGCGCCATAAGTCACAATTCAAAACGTCGCATTCGAGCCACCCGAGAAGAACGAGAGATGGTCAGGAAGGGTTCGAAATCCTGCCGGACGTCCAAGGCCTCGCGGAGCCGTCCATGGTCCAGACTTTCAAGGTACAGCGCATATGGCTTTGCCTGCTGTAGGCTGGACCCGGGCGGGAATGACCCGATCGGACATTCGGGCTGCGTTCACCGAAATGCGTGCGCAACCGGGTGTGGCGAAGAAACCATCCGTCCCTCGACCAATTGACACGGAGCTGATCGAGCCCGCTTGCGCGAATACAGGGCGAAGCCACAGATATTCGGGAAGCGGGTGGTTACGGTCGGTAGCGGGTGCGTAAAGTGATTTTCACCCAAACAAGGACCAACACCATGACCTTTCGTATCCTCGGCCTGCCGGCCGACAATTTTACTCACCTTTTCGCGCTCTCTGACTCCGAGCTTGCGGCTCAAGGTGGAGTTCGCCGGACAGTCGACGGCAAATATCCTTGCCGGGTCAGCCTCACGGATTCCAAGCCTGGTGAGGAGCTTTTGCTGATCAACTACGAACATCATCCCGTCGACTCGCCCTATCGGATGCGGTTTGCGATTTTTCTGCGTGAGGGCGATCAAACCTACGACAAGGTCAACGAGGTTCCTGAACAGTTTCGCAATCGCATCCTTGCCGTGAGATCGTTCGATGCGAGAGCCATGATGGTCTCCAATCAGTTGGTGGATGGCAACGAGATCGAGCCGGTCCTTGAAAAGATGCTTGGGCCGTTGAACGTTGACTATCTGCATGTGCACTTTGCCGCCGCTGGCTGTTATGCCGCGAAGGTGCAAAGAGCCTAATTAATCTGCGGATGTTGGCTGCCGATGCCGGTTCTTGGCACATTGCGAACTTTTGCTGCAACGTACAATTCGGTCGCTATCGGGGTACGGCGGACGTCGATCAAGCCGTACTGATCAAGCTCGATTGTGTAAGCACGTGCCTCGCCCAAACGCTTTCTCTATTGAAAGCGCAAACTGAGGCCGCTGCGTCTGTCGAATCGCGCCTCACGCTACTGTTTTTCGGCCGGATCTTCCAATCCGGCCGCTCCACAAACTCTAATGCTTCCGGCTAGCGCGGCTAGCTGCAACCAGCCCAGCCCCTCACCCCGCCGCCTTCTCCACCGGCGCCGCAGATCCCGCCTTCTTCTCGATCGCCCGCTTCAGATCCAGGGCGCGCGGCGAGAGATTGGCCGGCTTCGCCTTCTTCAAAAACGCGTCCAGTCCGCCATTGTGATCGACGCTCTTGATCGCGTTGGTGGAGACGCGCAGGCGCACGTTGCGGCCGAGCGTGTCCGAGATGAAGGTGACGTTGCAGAGGTTCGGCAGGAACCGCCGCTTGGTCTTGATGTTGGAGTGGCTCACCTTGTTGCCCACCTGGGGGCCCTTGGCCGTCAGTTCACAGCGCCGCGACATTTTGAGAAATCCTCTTCCATCCCCGACAATCTCGCCAAGCCCGTTGGGGCCGCGCGGGGGTCAAAATCCATGTCCTACCTGGGAGCGGCGGACGTATAGGGGCTGGCCAACGGGGCGTCAAGGGTTTTGGCTTGCCAAGCCATTGCCAAAACAGGGGGAAAGCCCGTTTTTGCCGGGACATCGCCCGCCGCGCGATCATATAAAGGGCGCATTCCACGGTGATTGAAGGGGCCTTGCGACGGGGGCTTGCAAAAAAGCCGCGTCATTTCCGGAATATAAGTTGCTTGCCGGAATGTTTTACCTAGATGACAGCGAAGACCGCACCGCCGATAGCAGGACTGCCGATCTGTGACCACTGACCTCGTGAATGGCTTGCGGATGCTCGCGATCTTCGGCGCGGGCCTGCTGCCGGTTGTCGCACCCGCGCCGAGCTTCGGGCAGGGTGGACGGCTCGATGCGAAATATGAGGCGACGCTGGCCGGCATTCCCGTCGGCAAGGGCGCTTGGACCATCGATATCGGCGATGATCAGTATTCCGCCTCGGCCTACGGCGGCACATCGGGACTGCTGAAGACCTTTGCCGGCGGTTCCGGCACCGGCGCGGCGGTCGGCCGGGTCGTCAATGGCGCGCTGGTCGCGACCAATTACGTAGCGTCGACCACGACCTCGAAGAAATCCGAATCCATCCACATCACGCTTGCCAACGGCACCGTGAAGGAATTCGGCATCGATCCGCAGCCGCCGGTCGATGCCGACCGCATTCCCGTCACCGACGCGCAGAAGCGCGGGGTGTTCGATCCGATGACGGCAACGATGCTGCGGGTTCCCGGAACCGGCGATCTCATGGCCCCCGATAGCTGCCGCACCGGGGCCGCGATCTTCGATGGCCGCATGCGCTACGAATTGAAGCTCGATTTCAAGCGCATGACCACGGTCAAGGCCGACAAGGGCTATAGCGGCCCGGCGATGGTCTGCGCGATCTACTTCTCGCCGGTCGCGGGCTATATCCCGGACCGTCCGGTCATCAAGTACCTGTCGGCGCAGCGCAATATGGAAATCACCTTCGCGCCGCTGGCCGGCACCCGCATCCTGGTGCCGTTCCGGATGGTGATCCCGACGCCGTTGGGGACCGCGATGCTGGAAGCGACCGAGTTCATGACCCAGGCGGCGCCACCGCATGTGGCGAAGACGCAGTAGGTTCTCGTCTCGCGGTGTTTCTTTTCAGTTCAGGTGTGCGCTCTTTCCGCTCCCTGCCCCTTGCGGGGTGGCTTGGGACACTGATGCAGCGATCAACAACGTGCTGACTCCCTCGCGGTTTCGTCATGGCCGGGACAAGTCCGGGGATGACGAGTTGAGGAATGGCGCGGCCGGACCATCCATCGGCCGATCTTCGATGAAAATCGGTTCATCAAGCCTGTTGACTCTTCGCCGCTTCTGATTCGACTCCGGCGGACAAAAAATTTAACGAAGGGCGGCGTCAAAGCGTCGCTTGTTTCGTTACTGTAAACTTGATCTAGTTATCCGGCAGGACAGTAGGCGCGAGATGTTGGGGGAACGAAGCGGGAAGCACGGGGGAGTCAGCGATTCGGGCGCGATTCGTTCCCAGCACGTTCCAAAGCTTATCAAGGCTTGAGCGGCGTCGCTATCTGCGTCGCGATGTGAAACAGTTTGTCGCAATGTGAGACAGTTTTGAGTGCACGCGCTTGCTTTTGCGCCAATAGAAACTACCAGACAATATGGCCTTCACTCCCTCGGCAGCGTTCTCCCACGAACGGGCTCCCGGCTCAGGCGTCACCGCGGTGCTGGGGCCGACCAATACCGGCAAGACGCATCTGGCGATCGAACGGATGCTCGCGCATTCGAGCGGCATGATCGGGCTGCCGCTGCGGCTGTTGGCGCGCGAGGTCTACAACAAGATCGTCGACCGCACCGGCCCCGATTCCGTCGCGCTGATCACCGGCGAGGAGAAGATCAAGCCGAAGGCGCCGCGGTTCTGGGTCTCGACGGTGGAGGCGATGCCGCGCGATCTCGACGTGTCGTTTCTCGCCGTCGACGAGATCCAGATCGCGGCCGATCTCGAGCGCGGCCACGTCTTCACCGACCGCATCCTCAATCGCCGCGGCCGCGACGAGACGCTGCTGCTCGGCGCCGCGACGATGCGCCCCATGATCGAACGGCTGTTGCCGGGGGCTTCGATGGTGACGCGGCCCAGGCTGTCGCAACTGCATTTCGCAGGCGATCGCAAGATCACCCGCCAGCCCAGGCGTACCGCGATCGTCGCGTTCTCGGCGGACGAGGTCTATGCCATCGCCGAGCTGATCCGCCGCCAGCATGGCGGGGCCGCGGTGGTGCTGGGATCGCTGTCGCCGCGCACACGCAATGCGCAGGTGTCGATGTTCCAGAACGGCGACGTCGATTTTCTCGTCGCCACCGACGCGATCGGCATGGGCCTCAATCTCGACGTCGATCACGTCGCCTTTGCCTCCGACCGCAAATATGACGGCTATCAGTTCCGCCGCTTGAACCCGTCGGAGTTCGCGCAGATCGCCGGCCGCGCCGGCCGCGCCACGCGCGACGGCACCTTCGGCACCACGGGACGCTGCGCGCCGTTCGAGCCGGAGCTGGTCAATGCGCTGCAGAATCACAGCTTTGACAGTGTGAAAGTTCTGCAGTGGCGCAATTCCAGGCTGGATTTCTCCTCGCTCGGCGCCTTGCAGGTTTCGCTGGCGCTGCCGCCGGCCCATGAGGTGCTGACCCGCGCGCCGATCGCGGAGGACTTGCGGGTGCTCGACCACGCCGCGCGCGACGCCGATGTACGCGAGATGGCGCATGGCAAGGCGGCGGTGGAACGGTTATGGGAAGCCTGCCAGATTCCGGACTATCGCAAGATCGCGCCGGCCGCTCATGCCGAACTTGTGACGACTTTGTTTGCTTTCCTGATGCGCGAGGGGAAGATTCCGGATGGCTGGTTCGGAGCCCAGGTCGATCAGTCCGATCGCGTCGATGGCGACATCGACACGCTCTCGGGCCGCATCGCGCAAATCCGCACCTGGACCTTCGTCGCCAATCGTCCGGACTGGCTGGCAGATCCTGAGCACTGGCAGGAAATCACCCGCGAGGTCGAAAATAAATTGTCTGATGCACTGCATGAACGGTTGACAGAGCGTTTCGTTGATCGTCGGACCAGTGTATTGATGCGCCGCCTGCGGGAGAATGCGAGCTTGAACACCGAAATCGGCAAGACCGGCGAAGTCATCGTCGAGGGCCACACCATTGGCCGTCTCGACGGCTTTACGTTTGCGCCCGACGCAGCCGAAGCCGGCTCCGACGCCAAGGCGCTGCAGGCCGCGGCGCAGAAGGCGCTGGCCGGCGAGATCGACGCGCGTGCCGAAAAACTGGCGGCCGCGCCCGACGACAATTTCGTGCTGACCTCCGACGGCACCATCCGCTGGACCGGCGACGCGGTGGCCAAACTGGTTGCGGCCGAGGACGCGCTGCATCCGCGGCTGCGCATCGTCGCCGACGAGCGGCTCACCGGACCGGCGCGTGAAAAGGTGCAGGCGCGGCTCGATCTGTGGCTGAAGACGCATGCCGAAAAGCTGCTCGGGCCGTTGTTCGAGCTTGCCAAGGCCGAGGACGTCACCGGCATCGCGCGCGGCATCGCGTTCCAGCTGATCGAGGCGCTCGGCGTGATCGAGCGCAGCAAGATCGCGGCCGAGATGAAGGATCTCGATCAGCCCTCGCGCGCCATCCTGCGCAAATACGGCGTCCGCTTCGGCGCCTATCACATCTATTTCCCGGCGCTGCTGAAACCCGCGGGGCGCGCGCTGGCCTCGCTGTTGTGGGCGCAGAAAGAGGACGTCGATCTGCAGGCGCTGTCGGGCGCCCAGCACATGGCCTCCAGCGGCCGCACCTCGTTCCCGGTCGACAAGACGCTGCCGCGCGATGCCTATCGCATGCTCGGCTACCGGCAATGCGGCGAGCGCGCGGTGCGCGTCGATATCCTGGAGCGGCTGGCCGATCTGATCCGTCCCGCGCTGGCCTGGCGCGAAGCCGCCGGCGGCGCCAAGCCGCCCGGCGCGTTCGATGGCCGCGGCTTCACCGTGACGCAGGCGATGACGTCGCTGACGGGTTCGGCGGGCGAGGATTTCGCCTCGATCCTGCGCGCGCTCGGCTATCGCATGGAGCGCCGTCCGCC
>NZ_JBAURI010000016.1:0-18716 GCF_049581145.1 Bradyrhizobium sp. | reverse complement strand
GACAGGACAGGACAGGACAGGACAGGGACAGGACAGGGACAGGACAGGGACAGGACAGGAATTTACTTCGCTTCGCTCAGTCGATGATCGAAGGACTTTCGCAAGCGATTCTGGCCTATCCCCGGATCAGAGCGCATTGCGCACAGAAGCAGGCCATAGCCTGAGTGGTTGGCTAGGAGGTTGGCGAAGAGGTTGGCGAAGAAGTTGGCCAAGGGGTCGTCATCGTTCGAAAGCGATGCCGCCGGTGAGCCGCCGATACCTTGGCGTCTTCCAAGTTTGGAAATTTTGGATTATAGAAGTCCATCCAACAATGTCGCAGACAACACAAAACTCCGAGGGAGCGAACACTGTGATCTTTCATCGCCGTCAGCGCGCAAGTCTTTGTGCGCTCGCCTTTTTGTCTTTCGCCGCGGCATGGTGCGGTCCGCTGCAGGCTGAGCCGGCTCAACTCGTCGTCGGCGCAAACGCCATCGGAGGCGAGGTCAAGGGCGCCAACGGCCCTGAAGCCGGTGTCTGGGTGATCGCGGAAACCACCGATCTTCCGACCAAATACGCCAAGATGGTGGTCACCGACGATCTCGGCCGCTTCCTGATTCCCGAGCTGCCCGCGGCGAAATACAAGATCTGGGCGCGCGGCTATGGGCTGGTCGATTCCGACAAGCTCGACGCCGAACCGGGCAAGACCATCGCGCTGACCGCGAAGCCTGCGCCGACCCCGGCTGCCGCCGCCGAATATTATCCTGGGATGTATTGGTACTCGATGATCAAGATCCCCGCGGCGAGCGAGTTTCCGGGATCGGACAAGAATCCCGGCGGCATTCCGGCAGGCATGCAGACGCAGGCCGACTGGATCGATACGATGAAGAATTCCTGCCAGTCGTGCCACGCGCTCGGCAGCAAGAACGTCCGTTCGCCGAGTCCGGCACTCGGGCACTTCGCCAATTCCGCCGAACTCTGGGAGCGCCGCCTGCAATCCGGACAGGCGATGACGGGAATGGCGCTGGCGATCACCCGGTTGGGGCCGGACCGCGGCTACAAAATGTACGCGGACTGGACCGACCGCATCGCGGCCGGCGAGCTTCCGTTCGACAAGCCTGAGCGCCCGCAAGGCGTCGAGCGCAACGTGGTGATCACATCCTGGGACTGGGGCACCCCGGAGATGTATCTGCATGACGCGATCTCCACCGACAAGCGCAACCCAACCGTCAACGCCAACGGTCCGATCTACGGCTCGCCGGAAGAAAGTTCGGATTTCGTCCCGGTGCTCGACCCCATCAACAACACGACAAAGCTGATCAAGCATCCCTATCGGGACCCGGCCACACCGACCAGCAAGGACGACCCGAAGGGGACGTCGGTGTTCTGGGGCGACGACCCGGTCTGGGACAGCCATACCAGCATTCACAACCCGATGATGGACAGCAAGGGCCGGGTCTGGTTCACGGCACGCATCCGCCCGGCTGCCGATCCGGCCTATTGCAAGGCCGGCTCCGAGCTTCCATCTGCGCAGGTGGCGCCGCTCGCGGAATCGGTCAGGCAGTTGTCGGTGTATGATCCCAAGACCGGGAAATTCACCCTGATCGACACCTGTTTCTCGACCCAGCATCTGTCGTTCGACGCCAACGATGTACTTTGGTTGAGCGCTGGACAGCCCTACAGCGGTGTCGTCGGCTGGCTCGACACCAGGAAGTTCGATGCGACCGGCGACGAGGTCGCTTCCCAGGGCTGGACACCGATCATCGCCAATGTCACCGGCACCGGCAAACGTGCCCCCTTCGTCGCGGCCGATCAACCGACCGATCCGGCCAGGGACAAATGGGTCAAGGCCGCATTCTACGGCGTCATGCCGAGCCCGAAGGGCGACGTGATCTGGGGCCAGTCGATGGGCCCGGGCTTCTCCCGCATCGCGCAGCCGAGCTATCTGGTCCGCGTGATCCCGGGCAGCGATCCCACCCATACCGCCGTCTCCGAGATCTTCCAGCCGCCGGAGGGCGCTTTCGGCACCCGCGGCGTGGACGTCGATCTCAACGGCGTGGCCTGGACGGTTCTCTCCAGCGGACATCTCGCCAGTTTCGACCGCTCCAAATGCAAGGCGCCGCTGGCCGGCCCCGATGCTGCGACCGGCAAGCAATGTTTCGAGGGCTGGACGCTGTACCGCATGCCCGGACCGCAGTTCAAGGGCGTCAGCGAGAAGGGCAGCGCCAACCACGCCTATTATCTCTGGGTCGACCGCTACAACACGCTGGGTCTCGGGGCCAACGTGCCGATCGCCTCCGCCAACGGCAGCGAGTCGCTGCTGGCGCTGGTCGACGGCAAGTTCGTCAACATCCACATTCCCTACCCGATGGGCTTCTTCAGCAAGAACGTCGACGGGCGCATTGATGACGCCAATGCGGGCTGGAAGGGCCGTGGCCTCTGGACCACGTCAGGCACGCGCGCCAATTTCCACAGCGAAGGCGGCAAGGGCGTTCTGCCCAAGGTGTTCAAGGTACAGATGCGCCCGAACCCGCTGGCGGGCTGACGGACCGAGGCACGAAACCAAAAGAGAGGCCGCCACATCGGCGGCCTCTTTCGTTTGGCGCCGACTTACGAACGACGCGCGCGGCTGCGCAGCAAGGCCTCGAAGGCTGTCTTGATGGCGCGGACGAAGGCATCCTTGTAGGGAAATTCCGCATTGTCGTCGTGGACCAGCATCGAGGCATTGACCTCGAACACGACAAGATTGCCCTCCGGATCGAGCCCGCAATCGATGCCGAAATAATCCAGTCCGATACGCTCGCGCACCGCGCGCAACGCCTGGTCATGCGCCGCGTTGAAGACCGCGGCTGGATCGGCGAGGAACGCCGCTTCCTCGGCCCGCATCCAGGGCTGGCTCGCCATCTCGGTCGAGATATGATGCACCTTCCAGCCGTTTCCGATCGCAAGATGGTAGGGCAGGATCTCGTCGCCGACGAACATCAAGCGGTATTTGCGGAAATGGCCGTCGCTCGAGGCGTAGTCGATATATTCGATGACATAATGGTCGGCCTTCGGACGCTGGGCGAGACAGCGCGTGAGCCCATCTGGGGTTTCGATCTTTTCGAAGTCGTCACCGCCATGAGTGCCGGCCGGCCGGGCCAGAACCGGGAACGGGAACGGCAGCCGCGCGGCAAGCGCCGCGGCCGAGACGTCAGCGCCGGCTTCGAGGCGCAGGATCCGGGGAATCCGGCAGGCGGGGATGCCGGGCAGCAGGTCGGCCACCGCATCGCGTGTCGTGCGCAGGATTTTAGCGGGAGCGTTGACGACGGGCTTGTCGAGCGTTTCGGCGATACGCGCGGCCGCGGGCAGCATCGTTTCGGCCTGGTCGGCGTCCGAAATCAGGTTGACGACGACATCGATGTCGCCGACTCCCGAGACATCAGGCTCGCCGGGACCGAACAACGCCAGGGTATCGACATCGAAGCTCGGATTCCTGAACAGGTAGTGCATCGGCGTATTGCCGCCAAAAGGCGCGTAGAGCGCCAGCACGCGAAAATCCGGCGGGCTCTTGGTGGCTGGCCGCCGGATCAGCGGCCGGATTTGCGCGGCCCTGGCGTAGGCAGCCTTGGCGGCATCGACGTCGCCCATCTTGTGCCTGATACCGCCGATCCAATAATGGTTGTCGGCATCGTCCGGGTTCAGCACGATCGCCTGCTCCAAATGCCGGATCGCCGGCTCGATCTCGTTCAGCTCGAAGCAGACCTTGCCGAGCTGATGCCGGATCTTGCCGTCCTGCGGACGTTCCTCGCGCATTTCCTGCAGCACCGCCTTGGCCACGAGATATTGCCTGGTCGCCATCAGGGCTTCCGCAATATGGCTCCGCGACTCCCAATGCGCGGGGTCGAGCTTCAACGCGCCGAGAAAAAACGGAATGGCGTCCGCTGCCTTGCCCGTCCGCAGCTGCACAATGCCGAGATTGCACCAACAGGATGTGAGGTGAGGCGCAAGCTGCAGCGCGGCTCTGAAGCTCCCCGACGCCAGGTCGAAATGGCCCTTCGATAGATAGGCATTGCCGAGCTCGTCGTGCAGGTCGGCGACCAGTTCAGCCGGGCAACCGGCCGGACCCTTGCCCGCCGCGTCGAGCCCGGCCCGCAGTGCGGCAATGGCGTCGTCGATCCTGCCGGCCGCGCAATGATCCTGTCCTTGCTGGAGATGCCAAGCCAACCGCGTGGCGAGGGTCTCGGGGGTTTGGACGCCCGCGGTGCTCCCGGTCACGGCCGTACCTTGAACGAGACTCTCTTGACCATCAGGCCTCCTCGTCAACAAATGACCGGCAACATCCGCAGCCGGATTCTGGCTAATGCGATTGAGTTAAGCCACCGAGCCAGGATAGTCCTTTGGTGCCGATTCGCACGCCGAGATCTTTGCAATCGACGATCCAATTGCCGTAGTAGGCTCGACCACACCACGCACTCGGCCTATGTCTCGAAATGAATGCCATGCACCATCACAGCGGCTCCGTTCATTGCGGCGCATGCGCATGAACCGGCCATCGAACATTGCGCTTCGGTGCCGCTGTGGCCGCGTGCGCGGGGTCGCCAGCCACGTTTCGCCGTCCAGCGGCTTCCGCCTGATCTGCTACTGCGGCGATTGCCAGGCCTTTGCGCGCTTCCTTGAGCGCAGAGACGTGCTCGACCCGGCCGGCGGAACCGACGTCCTGCAGATGCCGCCGGCACGCGTGAAGCTCACAGCAGGCGCCGACGCCCTGCGTTGCCTGCAGCTCTCCGAAAAGGTCCTGCGCTGGTACAGCGATTGCTGCCGGACCCCGATCGCCAACACCGCCGCGACCACTCGCTTCCCGATGCTCGGCTTGGTTCATTGCTTTATGGACCACGAGGCCGACGGCCGCGCCCGCGACGAGGCACTCGGTCCGCCGCTGTGCCGCATCTACGCACGCTCTGCCATCGGCTCGTTGCCGCCGAATGCGCCTCCCCCGCCATCGCTTGCGATTTTCACCCGCCGCGCGTCCATGCTGCTCGGCTGGCGGCTGCGCGGGCTGAACCGGCCTACCCCGTTCTTCGATGATCTGACGAAGGCGCCTCGCGCGGTGCCGCGCGTGCTCACGCAAAGCGAGCGCGCCGGTTTTTGATCCGCTCCGTTACAATCGGCTTCCGACGCCCTAATCGCATCCCCGAAACAACAGGCAGGCATCGCCATAGGAATAGAAGCGATAGCCGGCCGCGATCGCGTGGGCATAGGCCTGCTTCATGGTCTGGAGGCCTGAGAAGGCCGATACCAGCATGAACAGCGTCGAGCGCGGCAGGTGAAAATTGGTCAGCAGGATATCGACCGCGCGAAAGCGGTAGCCCGGCGTGATGAAGATCGCGGTTTCGGCTTCGAATGGCGCGATCGTGCCGTCCTCGGCGGCGGCGCTCTCCAGAAGCCGCAGCGAGGTGGTGCCGACGGCAACGATCCGCCCGCCGTTGACGCGCGCCTCGTTCAGCGCGGATGCGGTGGCGCTGGAGATGCTGCCCCATTCGGAATGCATCCTATGGCCCGCGATATCGTCCGCCTTGACCGGCAGGAAGGTCCCCGCCCCGACATGGAGCGTGATGCGCTGCAGGCCGATGCCGCGTTCGCGCAACGCGCTTTCAAGCTGTGGCGTGAAATGCAGTCCGGCGGTCGGCGCGGCGACGGCGCCATCGGTTGCCGCGAACATGGTCTGATAATCGCTGGCATCGCGTTCGTCGGGCGTCCGCTTCGAGGCGATGTAGGGCGGCAGCGGCGGACGGCCGAGATCGGCGATGGCCTGATCGAGCGCGGGCCCGTGAAACGAGAACGACAGCGTGACTTCGCCCTCGCCGCCTTTGGCCTCGACCTCGGCGTCGAGATGGCCGAGCAGGCAGACCCTGCCCTCATTGCCGAAGCGGACGGTGTCGCCGGCTGCGAGCTTCTTCGCAGGGCGAACCAGCGCCTGCCAGCGCGAGCCGTCCAGCCGCTTGATCAGGGTCGCCTCGATCTTGGGTTCGGTGTCGCGGCCGATGCGCCGGCCCGAGAGCTGCGCGGCGATCACACGGGTATCGTTGACGACCAGCTGGTCGCCCGGCGCGAGCCAGTTCGGCAGCTCGGAGATCACGTGATCGCGCAACACGCCGTCAGGCTGCACCACCAGCATGCGCGCGCAATCGCGCGGGCTCGCCGGGCGCAGCGCGACGCTCGAGGCAGGCAGGTCGAAATCGAACAGGTCGGTGCGCATGGCGCGATGCGCTCCATCGTCGACGTCATTCCGGGACATGCGAAGCATGAACCCGGAATCTGGAGGTTATTCGGTATCGGCCCCGCGATCCCGGTTGGCCGCACTCAGCTTGGCCTCCGGAATGACGGACTATGTCATTCCGCGTCGGCCGCCATGTGCGCCTTGACGATCTTGTCGGGATCCTTGACCGGCTCGCCGCGCTTGATCTTGTCGACGTTGTCCATGCCTTCGGTCACCTTGCCCCAGACGGTGTACTGGCCGTTGAGGAAGGAGGCGTCGTCGAAGCAGATGAAGAACTGGCTGTCGCCGGAATTGGGGTCGCCGGCGCGCGCCATCGACGTCGTGCCGCGCACATGCGGCTCCTTGTTGAATTCGGCCTTGAGCTTGATGCCGGAGCCGCCCATGCCGGTCCCCTGCGGACAGCCGGTCTGCGCCATGAAACCGTCGATCACGCGATGGAACACGATGCCGTCGTAGAATCCCTCGCGCACCAGCTCCTTGATCCGCGCGACGTGGCTGGGCGCAATGTCCGGGCGCATTTCAATGGTAACAGGACCCTGCGTGGTTTCAAGGATCAAAGTATTTTCGGTGACTGCCATGCTTTTTTCTCGCTTTGAGGTGGTCGGGTGCGGGTTCGGAACTCGATCCTGAACGGGTCGCCGGCGGTCGCGCCGCCCCTGGTTTCAGTAAAATGGCGTTCGGAGTGCAGCGCTGCAATGCCTCCATGCCGGCGATCCGGCCGGTCATCGATCGCGTCGATGGCCGAGCCCGACCGCCGCTATCGCCTCACTTCATGTCAGAGGCGACCTGCACCTTCACCATTTTGTCGGGATCGGTGACGGTGCCGCCCGGCGAGCCCGGAGGCGCCTTCTTGAGCTTGTCGACGACATCCATGCCCTGCACCACCTCGCCGATCACGGTGTACTGGCCGTCGAGGCTGCCGCCGTCGGCCAACATGATGAAGAACTGCGAGTTGGCGGAATCGACGCTGTCGCCGCGCCGCGCCATGCCGACGATGCCGCGCTTGAAGTGAACCTGGGAAAACTCCTGCTTCAGGTTGGGATATTTCGATCCGCCGGTGCCGTTGAAGTTCTGCCCGTCGCCGGTCTGCGCCATGAAGCCGTCCATCACGCGATGGAACGGTACGTTGTTGTAGAAGCCGTCGCGCGCGAGCTGCTTGATGCGCTCGACGTGCTGCGGTGCGAGATCAGGCCGCAACTTGATGACGATGCGGCCCTTGGTGGTCTCGATGACGATCGCGTTCTGCTTGTCGAGACCGGCGGGAAGCGGCTGTGCGATCGCGGGGGCGGCGCAGATGAGAGCAGCAAGGACGGCGAAAATTCGGATCATGAAAGCTCCGGAGCAGGATTGAGGTGGAGGGAGTTCTGGGTGGCGTAGCCCATAGCAAAGGCGGTTGCCACTTTTGCGAACGCTAAACCTGTCTAATTGGCGAATTTGGCCCTGAGGCTGGCCGCTACGGAGGGCGGTACGAACGCCCTGACGTCGCCGCCCATGCGGGCGATTTGGCGTACCAGTGTGGCGGTGATCGGGCGGACCGCTACCGAAGCCGGGATGAACACCGTGTGCACGTCGGGCGCCATGGCTTCGTTCATGCCGGCGATCTGCATCTCATAGTCGAGGTCGGTGCCGTCGCGCAGGCCCCGGACCATGCTGGTCGCGCCGTTGGTCCGGGCCGCGGTCACCGTCAGATTGTCATAGGTCGTCGCCTCGAAGCTGCAACCCGCCTTGGCGGCGATCGGCTGAAACACCTCCCGCACCATGGCGAGGCGTTCCTCGACCGAAAACAGCGGCGTCTTGCCGGGATGCACCCCGATCGCGACGATCAGCCGGTCGCAGAGCATGACGGCCTGCCGGACCACGTCCAGATGGCCGTTGGTCACGGGATCGAAGGAGCCGGGATAGAGCGCGACGCGGGGCATGAGCCCTCCTGGAATGTCTTCAAGCGGAGCGGGCCCCCGATACCGGTGGACCCCGGTTCGCGTTAGGAAAACGAGTCAAAGCAAACGGCTGGAGCCTCGGTCCGATTCCGGTCGGAACGCAAGAGCCTCTAGCGCGCCGCGCCGGTGCTAGCAAGCCGGGCGGGTTCCGCGCCCGGGAAAGCTTTATTTTCGCAGGGTTTTTGAACCAATTGCCGGGACCGCGCGTCTTCCCCGCAAGAGGCAGGTTTGTTTCGTCCGGTGAAACGCGGACGAAACAAAGCGGCGTCGGAATGAAACCATTTTTCGCTTTTCGCGAAGGCATCCGGAAACGTCTGCTGGTTACTAATCCGTCAACGAATTCGGGCCGCAAAGGCCCTTCGACAGGGGACCGTCATGATCAAAGCGCTTTCAGCGATCGCTATTGCTGCGTTTTTTGCCGCGGCTCTGACCGTACTACCCGGTTTCGCCCCTCAGGTGGAAGCGAGCGTGCCGCCGCCGCTCGCCAAGGGCGACCGGCTCGACCTGCACGGCCGCGACTGCTCCGAGAAAGCCTGGCCGAATTTCGAGGCGTCCTGCCTGCGCTCCGCCGGAACCAGGACCGTGGTCCGGCAGGCCAGGCTGGTAACCGCCGACCGCACGCCATGAGCCGCGCTGCCAAGGCGGTTCACTTTGCAGGATTGACGCGACAGCTTTGATTTCAGCTTTGACTTGGACGGGGGTCAAGCCGGGCGCTCTGGCCCCCGTCCTATTTTGCGGGCCGGGACGGCGCATGCCGAACCGGTTGCGATGCCGAGCGGCCAGCTGCCATTGGTCTAACCGCCATTGCCGTTCTCGGTGTCCTCGCCGATATGCTCGACCGAGACCACATGCTCGTCGTCGGCGGTGTTGAACACGATGACGCCCTGAGTCGAGCGGCCGACGATGCGGATGTCCTCGACCGGGCAGCGGATCAATTGCCCCTTGTCGGTCACCAGCATGATCTGGTCGGAATCCTCGACCGGGAACGACGCCACCAGCTTGCCGTTGCGCTCGTTCACCGACATCGCGACGATGCCTTTGCCGCCGCGGCCGGTGGTGCGGTACTCGAACGACGAGGAGCGCTTGCCGTAGCCGTTCTCGCTGATCGTGAGCACGAACTGCTCGGCGGCCGACATCTCGACATAGCGCTGCTCGCCGAGCTCGATCGCGCCGGAGGCATCTTCATTGTCGGGTCCGGCCTCCTCCTCGACGCCGCCGCGTCGCACTGCATTGGCGCGGCGCAGATAGGCCGCTCGCTCCTCGGCATCGGCATCCAAGTGCCTGAGGATGGCAAGCGAGATCACCTTGTCGTCCTTGACCAGCGAAATGCCGCGTACGCCCATCGAGGTGCGGCCCTGGAACACCCGGACGTCGGTGACCGGGAAGCGGATGCACTGGCCGCCGGCGGCGGTGAGCAGCACGTCGTCGCGCTCGGAGCAGATCTGCACGTCGACGATGGCCTCGTCCTCGTCGAGCTTCATGGCGATGATGCCGGAGCGGCGGACGTCGACGAAGTCGGACAATTTGTTGCGTCGAACATTGCCGCCGGTGGTGGCGAACATCACGTCGTGTTGGCCCCAGGACGATTCATCCTCCGGCAGCGGCATGATGGTGGTGATGCGCTCGCCCTGCTCCAGCGGCAGGATGTTGATCAGCGCCTTGCCGCGACCGTTCGGCGCCGCCACCGGCAGCCGCCAGACCTTTTCCTTGTAGACTTGGCCGCGCGAGGAGAAGAACAGCACCGGCGTATGGGTCGAAGCCACGAACAGGCGGCTGACGAAATCCTCCTCCCGCGTCTGCATGCCGGAGCGGCCTTTGCCGCCGCGGCGCTGCGCGCGATAGGCCGACAGCGGCACCCGCTTGGTGTAGCCGGCATGCGACACGGTCACCACCATGTCCTCGCGCTGGATCAGGTCCTCGTCCTCGACCTCGCCTTCCTGCTCGATGATCACGGTCTTGCGCGGCGTGGCGAACTCGGTCTTGATCTCGGTCAGTTCGGTCTTGATGATGGTCTGCACCCGCGCACGCGAGCGCAGGATGTCGAGATAGTCGGCGATCTCGATCGCGAGCTTGTCGAGCTCCTCGGAGATTTCCTCCCGGCCGAGCGCGGTCAGGCGCTGCAGCCGCAGGTCGAGGATCGCCTTGGCCTGCTCCATCGACAGCCGCGCGGTGCCGTCGGGATTGATCTTGTGCCTGAGGTCGTCGATCAGCCTGATCATGGTCTCGACGTCCCGCGCCGGCCAGTCGCGCGACATCAGGGTGTCGCGCGCGGTGGCAGGATCGGGCGAGGTGCGGATGACGCGGATGATCTCGTCGATATTGGCGACCGCGATGGCCAGGCCGACCAGGATGTGCGCGCGGTCGCGCGCCTTGTTGAGCAGGAATTTCGTCCGCCGCGTCACCACCTGCTCGCGGAAGGCGACGAACAGCGTCAGGAGGTCCTTCAGATTCATCGTCTGCGGACGGCCGCCGTCGAGCGCCACGATGTTGACGCCGAAATTGGTCTGCAGCGGGGTGAACTTGTAGAGCTGGTTCAACACCACATCCGGCATCGCGTCGCGCTTCAATTCGACCACCACGCGAAAACCGTCGCGGTCGGATTCATCGCGCAGGTCGGAAACGCCCTCGATCCTCTTCTCGCGCACCAGTTCGGCGATGCGCTCGACCATGGTGGCCTTGTTGACCTGGTAGGGAATCTCCGTGACGATGATCGCCTCGCGATCCTTGCGGATGGTGTCGATCGAGACCTTGCCGCGCATCACGATCGAGCCGCGGCCGAGATGATAGGCTGAGCGGATGCCCTGGCGGCCGAGGATGATGCCGCCGGTCGGGAAGTCCGGCCCGGGAATGATCTGGTTCAGTTCCTCGATCGTGAGCGATGGATTGTCGATCAGCGCGATACAGGCGTCGATCACCTCGCCGAGATTGTGCGGCGGGATGTTGGTCGCCATGCCGACCGCGATGCCGCCGGCCCCGTTGACCAGAAGGTTCGGAAACTTCGCCGGCAGAACCGTCGGCTCGCGATCGCGACTGTCGTAGTTCGGCTGGAAGTCGACGGTGTCCTTGTCGAGATCGTCGAGCAGCGTCTGCGCGATTTTGGTGAGGCGGGATTCGGTGTACCGCATCGCGGCCGCCGTATCGCCGTCCACCGAACCGAAATTGCCCTGCCCGTCGATCAGTGGCACGCGCATGGAGAAATCCTGCGCCAGACGCACCAGCGCGTCATAGACCGACTGGTCGCCATGCGGGTGATATTTACCGATCACGTCGCCGACGGTGCGAGCCGACTTGTTATAGGACTTGTTCCATTCAAAGCCGTTCTCGTACATCGCGTAGAGAATGCGGCGGTGGACCGGCTTCAGACCGTCGCGCGCATCGGGCAACGCGCGCGCCACGATCACGCTCATGGCGTAATCGAGGTAGGAGCGTTTCATTTCGTCGAGGATGGAAACGGGACGAATGTCCGAGGGCTCCGGCGGTTCGCCGGGCTTATGATCGTCGTTGTCGGCCAAGGGGGATTCCGGTCAGTTCTGATTGCGAATCATATAGCGCATGGAGGGTGTTAAAACCACCCTTTACTGGCCCCGCAAGTCGGTTTTTATCCTCGTTTTTCCAGAGACTTACGGGAGCCTGTGACAGCTCTGCGATAGCGGGCAAAACAAGCTCGGGATGCAGCGTTCGCGGCTTGTGGAACCCGACCCCGATCGTTCGATGAAGATGGCCTTGCACGTCTCGCGCCATCAGTGCCCGAACACCACCGCGTGCATGATCCGTCCGGGCAGCAGCGTGAACAGGCCCGCGATGACGAGCGCACCCAGGAAGAGACTGGTCATCGTCCGGCGATGCGCGTCGACCTGATGCCGGTGCGCCCGCCAGACGGCAAGCGGCAGCATCGCAAGCGTGAAGATCGACAACAGATGGATCGGGCTGAAGCGACCGAGCAGGCGAAGCTGATGGATCCAGAACGACGAGATCGCAATCCCGGCCATCAGGATCACCCAGATCCACCCCACGGTCCGATGTGGCAGCGTCCCCTTTGGAGCAGCGAACTGAACGAGCCCGAGCACGAAGGCCGCCATCGCCGCAAAAGCGTGGAATGGAATCGCTGGCGCGGCATCAAGCAGCGGCGCCAGACTCATCGGGAGCTATCCGTTTGCCGGCGATGCCGATGCCATGCTGCTTCAAACTGCTCGGCCTCCAGCGCCGATCGAACGCTGCGGACGCGTTCCGGCGACCGCCCTCAGAACGGAATATCGTCGTCCATGTCGCTGTTGCGGCCGCCGCCACCACTGCTGGCGATCGCGGCGCGGCGCGGCGCAGGACTGGACGGGCTGTCGGTGCCGAAATCGCCGCCCGGCTCCTCCGAAAAGCTGCCGCCGCCACCGCGGCCGTCGAGCATGGTGAGGTTCGAATTAAAGCCCTGCAGCACCACCTCGGTGGTGTATTTTTCCACGCCGCTCTGGTCGGTCCATTTGCGCGTCTGCAACTGGCCTTCGATGTAAACCTTGGCGCCCTTCTTCAGATATTGCTCGGCGACCTTGGCGAGCCCCTCATTGAAGATCACCACCCGATGCCACTCGGTCTTTTCCTTGCGTTCGCCGGTTGCCTTGTCGCGCCAATTCTCCGAGGTGGCGACGCTGAGCTGCGCGATCGCCCGGCCGTCCTGTGTCCTGCGGATTTCCGGATCCTTGCCCAGGTTTCCGACCAGAATCACCTTGTTCACGCTTCCCGCCATCGCCACTCTCCACGCTCAAAATCGCCAAGCCCTCATCGACGAGCCCTAAATCGCCGCAGTTCGAGCCGGCCTGTCCAAACCTCTCGGCGCTCGAGAGGCCGCAACGCTGCATCTCGTGCCGACCCTATACGCTTGCCGGGCGTCTCCGCCCGGCCCCCATTGCGGTTATCCACATATAGCAGTTTCGAGGGCCTTGTTCCAGTTTTGTTCCGCAAAAAACCAAAATTCGGCTGTTGGAGAGATTGTCGGCGCTCAAGCCATCCAGGACGGGAACTCGAAGACCCGCGGGGCGAATTGGAATCTAACAAATCGTTAATTTCAGGGGGCGCGCTTCTCCGGAGACTGTTGCATTCCGGAGACGGCCGCGCCGGTTGAATAGGGTATATTGCGGGCGAAATTTGGATGGCACTGGGCAATCGCGCTGCCGAAGGAGACGTCGGCCGAAGACCTCAGATTGAACCATGGGGCTTAAACGCCGATACTGAAAACGCTGAGTTCAGGACGTTCAAGTTTCAAAGCGCTTCTGGGGACCAACGGAAGCGGCGATAAGTTGGGGGCGATGCGATGAAAAAGATTTTGCTCGGTGCGATCGGCCTGCTGGCGCTTGGCGCCGCGCCGGCCGTTGCTGCAGATCTTCCCGCACGGACCTACACCAAGGCGCCCCCGATGATGGCTGCGATCTACGACTGGAGCGGCTTCTATGTCGGTGTCAACGGCGGCGGCGCCTCCAGCCACAATTGCTGGACCAATACCGCCGTCCCGGCCGCGACCGAGGGCTGCCACAACGCGACCGGCGGCCTGGTCGGCGGCCAGATCGGCTATCGCTGGCAGATGACGAACTGGGTGTTCGGCGTCGAAGCCCAGGGCGACTGGGCCGACCTCAAGGGCTCGAATGCCAGCGTATTGCCTCCCACCCTCACCAACCAGACCAAGATCGATGCCATCGGCCTGTTCACCGGCCAGGTCGGCTATGCCTGGAACAACGTGCTCTGGTACGTGAAGGGCGGCGCGGCCGTCACCGACGCCAAATACAACGGCATCACCGCAACCGGCCTCGCCTTCGACCAGGCCACCGAAACCCGCTGGGGCGGCGCGGTCGGCACCGGTGTGGAGGTCAGCTTCGCGCCGAGCTGGTCGGTTGGGCTTGAATACGACCACCTGTTCATGGGCAATCGGACGCTCAATTTCACGGGTATCGGAACCGGCGCGTTCACCCGCTCGGACACCGTGCAGCAAGACGTCGACATGGGCTCGGTTCACGTCAACTATCGCTGGGGCGGCCCGGTGGTCGCGAAGTACTGATCTTCCGAGACGATCGATGTTGAAAAAAGGCCGGCCTCACGCCGGCCTTTTTGACGTCGGCTCCCACGCAACCAGTCTCGCCGCATTTGGACTCTGCTCAGGATTCGCGGCGGATCTGCCGGCCGGACCTACAGCAAGGCGCCCGCGATGGTCGAGGTCTATGATTGGAGCGGCTCTTGCGTCGGTCTCAATGGCGGCGGCGCATCGAGCCGCGACTGCTACACCATCACCAGCGTTGCAGGCAGTCCCGTGACCCCGAACTCGGAAGGCTGCCACAACGCAACCGGCGGCCTGGTCGGCAGCCAGATCGGTTATCGCTGGCAGATGTCAAATTGGGTATTCGGCGTCGAGGGCCAGGGTGACTGGGTCAACCGTTTGCGCGGCACGCCCAGGATCGACACGCCCGGGCCACGCAACGCACATTTCCGTCGCGGATGTGGCCTTTGAGTGACTGCATTCGAGCGCGGAATTGATTACAGCACTGTAATTGACTTCAACTTAAGGTCATGGAGCGGCCCCAGGAAAACCGGCGGCTTCCAAGCGAACAGGAACTGGAGACCAAGAAAATGATAAGAAAAGCGTTGGTGGCTGCGATTGGTTTGGCGGCGATTGGGATTGCTCCGGCGCTTGCCGCGGATCTTGCTGCGCGCACCTACACCAAGGCGCCCCCGCTCCCGCCCGTCAATAACTGGAGCGGCTTCTACATCGGTGGGATGGGTGGTTATGGCCAGGAAGACGCGTCGGGCCCCGGCACCATGAGCGGCGGCTTCGGCGGCGGCACGCTCGGCTACAACTGGCAGATGGGCTCGCTCGTGCTCGGCGTTGAGACCGACGCTGCGGGTGGCGACATTAGCGCCAGCACTGGCATCGCCGGTCTTGCCACCGGCACTGCCAAGATCGACGCGCTCGGCACCGTGCGCGGCCGGGTCGGCTATGCCATCGACCAGGTCCTGCTGTACGGCACCGGCGGCTTCGCCTGGGCGGACACCAAGCTCTCGGTCTCGACGCTCGGCACGACCATCTCCGACAGCAACGTCCTCACCGGCTGGACCGCCGGCGCCGGTGTCGAGGTGATGTTCGCCCCGAAATGGTCGGTGAAGGCCGAATACCTCTATCGCAGCCTGAGCGGCCAGACCTATTTCGCGAACGTGATTCCGGGCGGCATTCCGACCGGCACGTTGAACGTCAACAGCGGCCAGGTCGGCGTCAACTACCACTTCTGATCGTTGCCGGATCCTCGGCGATCGTTCGCTGAGATTCGAGCTTCGCTGAACACAATTGGGCCTCCATTCCGACAACTCCGGAATGGAGGCCCTCGCATATTGGGCCGGTGTGTGGCCAAGACCGGTCTGGCACCGGCGAGGCTCCTTGCTTGGCCAAGCTGCCAGTTGCTGCCATCGGCGCAACAAACCGTTGATGGTTTGCCGAGAGCACTGGAAATTGGCACCCGTTCTTCCTACGTTCCGTCTTTACCCATTGGCGTCCGATCCCGCTTGCGGCGAGGCGCGCCTGAACGTGCGCGGTCAACGCGCGTGACAAGCCGATACGGATCAAAGCCGATATGGATGAAATCCTCAGGGCAAAGCGCCAGCAGATTGCGGCCAACCAGCGCGCCATCACCATCCGTGGCGCGCGCGAGCACAATCTGAAGAACATCGACGTCGAGATTCCCCGCGACCGGCTGGTGGTGTTCACAGGCCTGTCGGGTTCCGGAAAATCGTCGCTCGCCTTCGACACCATCTATGCCGAGGGTCAGCGCCGCTACGTCGAATCGCTGTCGGCCTATGCGCGGCAGTTCCTGGAGATGATGCAGAAGCCGGACGTCGACCAGATCGACGGGCTGTCGCCGGCGATCTCGATCGAGCAGAAGACCACCTCGAAGAATCCGCGCTCCACGGTCGGCACCGTCACCGAGATCTACGACTACATGCGGCTATTGTGGGCCCGCGTCGGCGTGCCCTATTCGCCGGCCACGGGATTGCCGATCGAAAGCCAGACCGTGTCGCAGATGGTCGATCGGGTGCTGGCGCTGCCCGAGGGCACGAGGCTCTATCTGTTGGCGCCGGTGGTGCGCGGCCGCAAGGGTGAATACAAAAAGGAGCTCGCCGAATATCTCAAGAAGGGCTTTCAGCGGGTCAAGATCGACGGCGCGTTCCACGAGCTTGCAGAGGCGCCGACGCTCGACAAGAAATTCCCGCACGACATCGACGTCGTGGTCGATCGCATCGTGGTGCGGCCCGACATCGGCCAGCGCCTCGCCGAAAGCTTTGAGACCGCGCTGAAACTCGCCGAAGGGCTCGCGGTGGTCGAATATGCCGACGCGCCGGCCGCCGTGAGCGACGACAAGAAGCCCGAAAAGAAGACCGCAAAAATCCACGACAAGAGCGGACCCGAGCGCATCCTGTTCTCGGAAAAATTTGCCTGTCCCGTCTCCGGCTTCACCATTCCGGAGATCGAGCCGCGGCTGTTCTCGTTCAACAATCCCTATGGCGCCTGCCCCGCCTGCGGCGGGCTCGGCATCGAGCAGCATGTCGACGAGGACCTGGTGATTCCCGACAAGGAAGCCACCTTGCGCAAGGGCGCGATCGCCCCCTGGGCCAAATCGTCCTCGCCTTATTATCTGCAGACGCTGACGGCGCTCGCCAAATTCTACAAGTTCACGCTTGATACCAAGTGGAAGGACCTGCCGAAGAAGACGAAGGACGCCATCCTGCACGGCTCCGGCGACGACGAGATCAAGTTCACCTATGAAGACGGCGTGCGCGCCTATGACACCAAGAAGCCGTTCGAGGGCGTCATCACCAACATCCAGCGCCGCTATCGCGAGACCGAAAGCGAATGGGCGCGCGAGGAGCTGTCGAAATATTTCTCCGACGTGCCCTGCGCCGCCTGCAACGGCTATCGGCTGAAGCCGGAAGCATTGTGCGTCAAGATCGGCGGCAAGCATATCGGCGAGATCTCCGAACTATCAGTAAAGCGGGCCGGCGAGTGGTTCGAGACCGTGCCGCAGGCGCTGAACACCCAGCAGAACGAGATCGCGATCCGCGTGCTGAAGGAGATCCGCGACCGACTGTCGTTCCTGCTCGATGTCGGACTGAACTACCTGACCCTGGCGCGCTCCTCCGGCACCCTGTCCGGCGGCGAAAGCCAGCGCATCCGGCTGGCCTCGCAGATCGGCTCGGGGCTGACGGGCGTGCTCTACGTGCTGGACGAGCCCTCGATCGGCCTGCACCAGCGCGACAATGCCCGGCTCTTGGAAACGCTGAAGCGGCTGCGCGACCTCGGCAATACCGTGATCGTGGTCGAGCATGACGAGGACGCCATTCGCCTGGCCGATTACGTGCTCGACATCGGTCCTGGCGCCGGCACGCATGGCGGCCATATCGTTGCCGAGGGCACGCCGGCCGAGATCATGCGCAATCCGAAATCGCTGACCGGAAAATATCTCACCGGCGAGTTGTCGGTCGCGGTCCCCGAGCGGCGGCCGCCGAACCATCGCCGCACCATCAAGGTGGTGAACGCGCGCGGCAATAATCTGAAAAACGTCTCGGCGGAAATTCCGCTGGGGTTGTTCACCTGCGTCACCGGCGTGTCCGGCGGCGGCAAGTCGACGCTTCTGATCGACACGCTCTACAAGGCGATCGCGCGCAAGCTCAACAACGCCAGCGAGGGCGCAGCCCCGCACGACCGCATCGAGGGACTGGAGCACATCGACAAGATCATCGACATCGACCAGTCGCCGATCGGACGCACCCCGCGCTCCAATCCCGCGACGTATACCGGCGCCTTCACACCGATCCGGGAATGGTTCGCCGGCCTGCCCGAGGCAAAAGCGCGCGGCTACGAGCCGGGCCGTTTTTCCTTCAACGTCAAGGGCGGCCGCTGCGAGGCCTGCCAGGGCGACGGCGTCATCAAGATCGAGATGCACTTTCTGCCCGACGTCTACGTCACCTGCGACGTCTGCAAGGGCAAGCGCTACAACCGCGAGACGCTGGAAGTTTTGTTCAAGGGCAAATCCATCGCCGACGTGCTCGACATGACCGTCGAGGAGGCGCTGGAATTCTTCAAGGTGGTGCCGCGGGTGCGCGACGTGCTCACGCTGCTGCGCCGCGTCGGCCTCGACTACATCCATGTCGGCCAGCAGGCGACGACGTTGTCCGGCGGCGAGGCGCAACGCGTCAAACTCGCCAAGGAATTGAGCAAGCGTGCGACGGGGCGCACGCTTTATATCTTGGACGAGCCGACCACCGGGCTGCATTTCCACGACGTGGCAAAACTCCTCGAAGTGCTGCACGAGCTGGTGGAGACGGGAAATACGGTGGTCGTCATCGAGCACAATCTCGAAGTCATCAAGACCGCCGACTGGATCGTCGACCTCGGCCCCGAAGGCGGCGACGGCGGCGGCGAAATCGTCGCCAGCGGCACGCCGGAAGACATCGTGCGCGAGAAGCGGAGCTATACGGGTGCGTTTCTCAAGCCGGTGCTGGCGCGCGGCTCGGGGCGAGGG
>NZ_JBAURI010000015.1:0-6772 GCF_049581145.1 Bradyrhizobium sp. | reverse complement strand
GTCATCGCCTGTTCCAGCGAGACCGCGAGGCCACGCTCGATCGCCTGCTTGGAGGCGCGGATCGACATCGGCGAATTCTTGGCAATGGTCTCGGCCCAGCGCTCGGCGGTCGCCATCAATTGGTTTTGCGGGACCACCTCGTTGACGAAACCAAGTTCAAAACCTTCCTTGGCCGAGACGTGGCGCGCGGTCAGGATCATGCCCATGGCGCGCTTCAGCCCAATCTGCCGCGGCAGCCGCTGCAGGCCGCCGGCCAGCGCCGCCAGGCCGACGCGCGGCTCGGGCAGAGCGAAGGTGGCATTTTCGGACGCAATGATGAGATCGCAGGCCAGCGCGACCTCGAACCCACCGCCCATCGCGACGCCGTTGACGGCGGCGATGATCGGCTTGTCGCAATCCAACCGCGCGGTGAGGCCGGCGAAGCCGCCTTTGTCCCAGCCGCGCTTGCCGCCCGCGGCCTGCCATTTCAGGTCGTTGCCGGCGCAGAACGCCTTGTCGCCGGCGCCGGTGACGATCGCCACCCATTGCTCGGGATCGGCAGCAAATTCGTCGAACACCTTGTCGAGCTCGAAATGTGCCTCGATATGCAGCGCGTTGTAGACCTCGGGCCGCGACAGCGTCACGATCGTGACCGGTCCCTTGCGCGTGACTTTGGAAAATTTCAGGTCCATGTTCTCTCCCGTGGCTTTTGCCTGACGCGATTTCGCTGGCGCGCTCTTGTCTGAGGCGATTTTCTGTGGCGCGGAACGGCGCGATACTAGCTGGCCCTGGCCGCGCGGTCCCATCCAATTATGCAAGCGGGGGGCGCGCTACAAGCCGTCAACGCTTGATTGAAGCGACAAGGCTTGCTTGACTTGTCTGATCGCTTGACTTGCGTTTCGCCGCCGACCTTAATTGTCGACCATAACAACAAGCAAAAACCGGGAGCTGCGCCTTGGACTTTGCCTTGCCGGGCGATCTGGTCGCCTATCTCGATGAGCTCGACCGCTTCATTGCGCGCGAGATCAAGCCGCTCGAGGACGCCGACGACAACATCCGCTTCTTCGACCACCGCCGCGAATGGGCGCGCACCGATTTCGAGAATGGCGGGCTGCCGCGGCACGAATGGGAGGCGCTGTTGCGCAAGGCCAAGAACCTGGCCGACGCGGCCGGTCACCTGCGCTTTGCGATCCCGAAGCGCCATGGCGGCAAGGACGGCACCAACCTCTGGATGGCCGTGATCCGCGAGCATTTCGCGTCGAAGGGACTTGGCCTGCACAACGACCTGCAGAACGAGCATTCGATCGTCGGCAATTTTCCCCTCGTCACCATGCTCGATCGTTACGGCCGCGACGACCAGAAGGCGATGATCGACGGCTCGATCACCGGAAAATACCGCATCACCTTCGGGCTGACCGAGCCTGGGCATGGCTCGGACGCCACCCACATGGAGACCAGGGCGCAGCCTGCGACCCGCGACAACGTCAAGGGCTGGCTGATCAACGGCGAGAAGATGTGGACCACCGGCATGCATGTCGCCACCCACTGCGCGCTGTTCGCCCGCACCAGCGGCAATGACGGCGACGCGCGCGGCATCACCTGCTTCCTGGTCCCGGCGAAGAATAGCGGCGTGAAGGTCGAGGAATATATGTGGACCTTCAATATGCCGACCGATCACCCGCGGGTCAGCTTCACCGAGGTGTTTGTTCCCGAGGATGCGCTGTTCGGCGAGGTCGGCCGCGGGCTGTCGCTGGCGCAATGTTTCGTGCACGAGAACCGCATCCGGCAGGCCGCGAGCTCGCTGGGAGCTGCCGTCTACTGCATCGACGAAAGCGTCAGATACGCTCGCGAACGCAAGCCGTTCGGCAAGGCGCTTGCGGAAAACCAGGCGATCCAGTGGCCGCTGGTCGAGCTTGCGACACAGGCCGAGATGCTGCGGCTGTTGATCCGCAAGACCGCCTGGGAGATGGACCAGCTCACCCAGGCGGAGGTCGAGCACACGCTCTCCGACAAGGTGTCGATGTGCAATTTCTGGGCAAACCGGCTGTGCTGCGACGCCGCTGACCGCGCTATGCAGGTGCATGGCGGCATGGGCTATTCGCGGCACAAGCCGTTCGAGCACATCTATCGCCACCATCGCCGCTATCGCATCACAGAAGGCAGCGAGGAGATCCAGAAGCGGAAGGTGGCGGGATTTCTGTTCGGCTATATGGGAGCTGGCAAGCATTGAGGCGCAGGCAGACAGGAAGGGCCTTGACGGCCATCGATCTGTGCTGGTCTCGCGGGCTCAGGCCACCCGCTTGCCGGGTTGCTTGATGCTGGTTTCCTTGATGCTGGTTTCCTTGGGAGCATCGGCCGCCGCGGGAGCCGCGTCTCGAACGCTGCCGTCCTTGAAGATGTCATCATGCGGCTGCGGCCGCCCGAGCAGAAAGCCCTGCGCCTCGTCGCACCCCTCATAACGCAGGATATCGAGCTGGTCCTTGGTTTCGACACCTTCCGCGAGGATCGGCACGTCCAGGCTCTTGCCGAGCGCCAGCACGGCCCGCACGATGGCCTTGGATTGCGGATTGCTTTCGACCTCGTTCATGAACAGGCGGTCGAGCTTGATCTTGTCGAACGGGAAGGAACGCAAGGTATCGAGCGATGAATAGCCGGTGCCGAAATCGTCCAGAGCGATGGTGACGCCGAGCGCCTTGATCTGGCGGAGGATATGCAGCGCGCGGGTCTTGTCGGCGATGATGGTCGATTCGGTGATTTCGAGTTCCAGCAGCGCCGGCGAGAGGCCGGTTTCGATCAGGATCTGCTGGATCCGACGCGGCAGGTCGGATTGCCTCAACTGAACCGGGGACAGATTGACGGCGATCTTGTGCGGCGTCTGCCAGGCCGCCGCGCGCCTGCAGGCTTCGCGCAGCACCCATTCGCCGATCTCGATGATCGCGCCACTCTCCTCGGCGATCGGGATGAACTCCAGCGGCGGGATCAGGCCGCGCTCCGGATGCTTCCAGCGCAGCAGGACTTCATAGCCGCAGACCGCGGCGTCCGTCACCGAGATCTGCACCTGGAAGTGCAATTCGAATTGCTTCAACTCGATCGCGCGGCGCAGTTCGCGCGAGAGCACCTGTCGCTTGCGGGCGGCTTCGTCGAGCTTGCTCTCATAGAAGCAGACCGGCTTGCTCTGGTCGACTTTCGCGCGATACATGGCGAAATCCGCATTGCTGATCAGGGTCTGCGCCGTCGTTCCGTCGTCCGGACAGACCGCGACGCCGAGACTGGCTCCGGCGCGAGTGATGAAATCGTCGACCTGGAGGGGCTCGAACAGGACCGATTTGAGCCGGTCGACGAAGTCGAGCAGGTCGCTCGGATCGTCGAACGGCTTCACGCCTGCGAATTCATCACCGCCGATGCGCGCGACGAATTCGCCTTGCCTGAGGCAGCGTCTCAGCCGGTCGGCAATGGTCCGGAGCGCCCGGTCGCCGGCGTGATGGCCGCGCAGATCGTTGATCTCCTTGAAGCGGTTGAGGTCGATGCCAATGACGGCTAGCCTGCGCTTGTCGCGTTGAGCCATCGCCAGTTCGTCATCGAGATGCTCACCGAAGCTCGACCGGTTGGGCAGGCCGGTGAGGGAATCGCTCAGCGCCATATGCCGCAGTCGCATCGTGTTCTCGGTTCGCGAGCGCGAATCGATCATATGGCTCGCGACGCCCGTTCCGACGATGAACAGCGCGCCGCCTGCGACCGCCACTGCCATTGCCTGGAAGATCACGGCATTGGTGAGATCCGAGGTGAGTGGCGTCACGGTCACCGCGGCCATGCCAATGAAATGCTGCGCGATGATCGCGAGCACCAGTCCGGCCGTACCGATCAGCAGGGAGTAGGATTGCGCCGTTCCAATCGCGATGTAGATAGCCGCAATCGCCAGCGGAATCGAGAGTGCCACGGACGCCAGGATGTAGGCCAGGTCCCATTCGATGATCGCGCTGATGTGGTAGGCGGCCATCCCGATGTAGTGCATGATCGTAATGGTGATGCCGACCATGCCGCCGCCCACCATCAGCGTCCAGCGTTGCGTGCTGTGCGTGGCGATCCCGAAGCCGATGCCGAAGCCGCAGATCGCGAAGATCAGCGAGGCGATCGTCAACAACGGGTCGAAGCTGACCGGCGCGCCGGGATCATAGGCCAGGATCGCCACGAAATGGGTGCACCATACCGATGCGCCCGCAACCGACGCGGTCTGGAAAACCCAGCCCAGCCGCTGCGGCCCTTCGGTCTGCAGCGCGCGTTCGAGCAGCTGCATGGTGACGTAGCTGCCGATGACGCAAACGACCGCGGCCAGAAGAACCAGCCACAGATTGTGCTCGGTCGCGATACAGGTGATGACTCGCATTCAAACGCCCCGGAATTTCGAGAAAATCTAGGTCGCCGTTTGCGAACATCGCGTTACCAGGGGCTGTTGCCGCGCCGCAGGTGGCGGCGATCCGTCTGCCGCCGCAACGAAGCGCTGATGATGGTTAAGCGCTGGTCGCTCGCCGCCTCCGTAGAAGTCCGGAGCCTGCAGCCGCGGGTCAGCGTCGCTGGCACGGCGATACCGTTCGCCCGAACCGGCATCTCGACCTCCGAGGCGATGCAGAGCTGGCGGCTCAGTTCACCTGCCGGTCCTTGCCGTCCCAATGGGGATCGCGCAGATGGCGGCGCAGGATCTTGCCGGAGGGGTTGCGCGGCAGCGCCGCGATGAAATCCACCGTCTTCGGCGTCTTGTAGCCGGCGATGCGGTCGCGGGTGAAGTTGATGATGTCGGTCGCGGTCGCGGACCTGCCGGGCTTCAGCACCACGATCGCCTTGACCGCTTCGCCCCAGGTCTCGTCGGGGACCCCGACCACGGCGGCTTCGGCCACATCCGGATGATCGCAGATCGCGCTCTCGACTTCTGCCGGATAGATGTTCTCGCCGCCGGAGATGATCATGTCCTTGATGCGGTCGTGGATGTAGAGATAGCCGTCCTCGTCCAGGTAGCCGGCGTCGCCGGTGCGCAGCCAGCCGTCCTTGTCGAGCGTGTTGGCGGTTGCCTCCGGCAGGTTCCAGTAGCCGGCCATGTTGGAGCCGGAGCGGGTGGCGATCTCGCCGACCTGGCCCGGCGGCAAGCGGTTGCCATTGACATCGAGGATCGCAAGTTCGACGCCCGGCAAGGCCTTGCCGGCCGAGCGCATTCGGTTCGAGCCTTCGACGTGGTCTTCCGGCGGCAGGGCGACGATCGTGCCGGTCGTCTCGGTCATGCCATACATCTGCACGAAGCCGCATTTGAACACGTCGATGCATTCCTTCAGCAGCGAGATTGGAATCGGCGACGCGCCATACAGCATGTATTTCAGCCGCGAAAAATCCACCTCGCGCGCGCGGGGCTGGCGCACCACGAATTGCATGGCGGCCGGCACCATGAACAGTTTGGTGATTTTCGACTGTTCGAAGAAGTCCAGCACCTTGCTCGGATCGAACTCGCGGGCGATCACGCCCTTGGCGCCGTGATAGAGGCCAAGCACGCCCCAGCCGGAGCCGCCGATGTGAAAGATCGGCATCGCCACAAGCGAGACCTCGTCGGTGGTCCACTCGTTCCACGCCTGGGTTGCGTCCTTGCCGGCGGTGACGAGGTTGAGCATATTGGCGTGCGACAGCATCGCGCCTTTCGGCTTGCCTGTCGTGCCCGAGGTATAGAGCTGGATGGCGATGTCCCGCGGACTGATCTCGGCCCCGGGGTCGTCGGCGCTTTGCGCGTCGCGCCACACCGCAAAATCCTGCCATTCATCCGCGCCGCCTTCGGTCGTGATGATGGTGCGCACGCTCGGGATCTGCGACTTGATGCCGCGAACCAGCGTGATGAATTCCGGTCCCACGAACAGCACAGGCGCCCGGCAATCCTCGACGATGAAGGCGACTTCCGGGCCGGCGAGACGCCAGTTCACCGGCGCCGTCACTGCCCCCATTTTCATCGCACCGAACAGCAGCTCGAAATAGATGTCGCTGTTCTTGCCGAGATAGGCGATGCGGTCGCCTTTGCTGACTCCCAGCGCCTTTAGCGCGTTGGCGACGCGGTTGGTGTTGCGATCGAATTCGGCGAAGCTCGATTGGCGTCCCTCGAACTCGTAGACGATCGCGCCGCCAAGCGCCGTCGCGCGGGCGCGGACCACATCGGCAAGGTTCGCAGGCTCCAAAGAAGCGGACATGTTTCCCCCATGCTAATTGTTCTCGTTGTGGCGGAGTTTGGCGCCATCCGGCAGCAAATACAATACGGGGAGTTGTATTCGTTTCGGCTGCAACGCTCCGGCGACGCGGGCAAGCGCCGCGCATTCGCTGGATGTCATGCTGCAATGCGATTAGTGATGTCAGTCATGTTACTGCCATAAAGTAAAACTCGTATGTCGAGAGTGTGCTGGCATTGAGAGTTCTTCCACGCACCGATGCGCCGATAAACAACGCTCGAGTCGTGGCGACGCGGGCGATGGGGGGTGGCCGTGTCCGTTGATTTTGTTCCTGGTACTGATGTGGCGCCATCGTTGGAAAACGAGCCTGGTGCGGCCGATACGACTGAACGGACGGCCTTCGAACGGCCAGAGCTTGCCGCCGTGGTCGTTCAGATCAAGCAGGCCTATCCTTCGGCATCCGCCAGCGAGACCCTCTCCCATGACCGCCTGCACGAGATCGATCGTGTTTTCTTTGGACCCTTCTTTCGCGAGAAATACGGCAGGGGCGGAGACAAGGCGCTGGAGAATGATCGTATTCGCTACTACGGCTTGATTCAGCC
>NZ_JBAURI010000014.1:0-12361 GCF_049581145.1 Bradyrhizobium sp. | reverse complement strand
CCAATAGGCGATGAGACAGGCCGGACCGGCGTTGACATTGGCGAGGCCAAGAACCGCGGCGGCCCACCCTTCGAGCTCGGTCGGATCGAAATGATGCGAAAGATCATCCCAGGTGGTGCGAAACAGTGGCCGCAGCGTCTCGCGCTGGCGCATCAGAAGGTGCAGCCGGCGCGTTGCGGTATCCGCTTGCTCGGCGACCACATGCAGCGTGGGTTGTCGCGCCGGGTTCACGGCAGGCAGGCCGCAATGGCCTCGCTCAGCGCGGCCCGGATGTCGGGATTGTCGGTGATCGGCAGCACGATGCTGGATCGCACCGCAGCCTCGAGCGGCAGGCCGGCGCGCACCATGCGGCCGGCGTGGATCAGCATGCGGGTCGAGGCGCCTTCGTCCAGGCCGTGGCCCTGCAGGTTGCGCGAGCGCTGCGCGATGGCCACCAGGATGCCGGCCAGCGTCTGGTCGGTGCCGCTCTCGCGCACGATGATGGCGGCCTCCATCGGCGGCGGCGGATAGTTGAAATCGATCGCGACAAAGCGCTGCTTGGTGGATTCCTTCAGATCCTTCACCGCGCTCTGGTAGCCGGGATTGTAGGAAATCGTGAGCTGGAAGTCGGGATGCGCCGGCACGATCTCGTTGTGCTTCTCGAGCGGCAGAATGCGGCGCGCGTCGGTCAAGGGGTGAATGACGACGGTGGTGTCCTGACGCGCTTCGACGATCTCGTCGAGATAGCAGATGGCGCCGTGGCGCACCGCGAGCGTCAGTGGCCCGTCGTGCCAGACTGTGCCTGAGGGCTCGAGCAGATAGCGCCCGGCTAGATCGGCCGCGGTCATGTCTTCGTGCGCAGCGACCGTGATCAGCGGTTTGCCGAGCCGCCAGGCCATGTGTTCGACGAAACGGGTCTTGCCGCAGCCGGTCGGCCCCTTCAGCATCACGGGCAGCCGCTCGCTGTAGGCCGCGGCAAACGTCGCGATCTCCTCGCCGAGCGGCTCGTAATACGGTTCCGAGGCGATCCGGTATGAGTCGAGGTTCACTTGATCCTCCGCAAGGCCGAGGGATCAACGTTCTCGAGGCCGAGCGCCATTGTCCCTTCGCGAATGGGGTTGGCAGTCGTTGCCGGGAACACGCTGCGGCATCGAAGCGTGCGAACAGGGCCAAAGGCGCCTCGACAGCGATTAGAGCCCGAAAGTCAAGGCAATACAAGCTCAACAAGGCGGCGCAGCGCGCTCACCGACAAGGCGTTTGCGCGTCCGGAAACCGGGCTACTTGACCTCCAGGCTGCGTAACTTCGAAGAACGAGGAGCAACCATTGAGGCGTCATTGCGAGCGAAGCGATCCACCTTGCTGCGAAAAAGAATGGATTGCTTCGTCGCTGCGCTCCTCGCAATGACGGCACGTCAAGGGTGGCCAAAGGCGCGCTTGCGCCGTGCCTACCGTCTTGCGCGTTCGCAGGCATGGCGGGCGCTTTGCCCGCCTCACGCGAGCTACACGAACGAAATCGCTTCCGCGCTCTCCAGAATCTGCCTGAGCTCCGACAGCGCGCGTTCGAGGATGTCGTCGGTCGCCGGATGGCCGAGGCACAGGCGGATGCCCAGGGTGCCGCGATCGACCTGCTGCAGCGCGCCCGGCGGCGCGACGGTGATGCCGGCCTGCGCGGCCTGGGTGATCAGCGCGATCAGCGTTCGGCCGGCCGGGATCGGCAACCAGCGATGAAAGCCGGCAGCATCCGACATCGGCGCCAGCCAGGCGCCGAGAACGCGGTCGGCGATCGCGTTGCGGCGCGTGGCCGCGGCACGCTTGGCAAGTGCCTGCCGCAACAAATCGCCGCTATGGATCAGCCGTGCCACGACCTCAGCCATGATCGGCGAAGCCATCCACCCGGTCGCGCGCACCGCATTGATCGCGCGATCGCGAAACTGCTCGGGCGCGATCATGGCGCCGATGCGCAGGCCCGGCGCCAGACACTTGGCAAAGCTCGTGACATAGAAGCTGCGCTCCGGGATCAGGGTCGCGATCGGCGCAGGCGGCGACGCGAACAGGAAGGCGTAGACGTCGTCTTCGAGCAGATAGGCGTTGTGCTTGCGCACGATATCGGCGACTTGTTGCCGCCGCTCGTGCGTCATCACGGTGCCGGTCGGGGTCTGCAGGCTCGGGCTGGCAAACAGCACGCGTGCGCCGGTCTCGACAAAGGCCTGCTCGAGCGCATCCGGCAGCAAACCCCGGCCATCGCCGGCAACGCCGTGCAGGCGATATCCGTTCTGCGCCGACAGCGCGATCATGCCGGAATAGGTGAAGCGTTCGGTGAGCACGGGATCGTTCGGTGCGGCCACCATGTTCAGCGCGATCGAGAGTGCGTGCTGGCCGCCATGCGTCACGAACAGGTTTGCTGCGTCCGCGGTCATGCCGAACATCGACAGCCATCCGGCCATGATCTCGCGATGGGACGGCAGGCCCTGATGCGGGAGATAACCGAGCAGGGGGGAAAGCGCGCCATCGGCCAGGATTTCCGCGAGCACGGATTGGATCAATTCGTCTTCGCCGGTCGATGGCGGAACATTGAGCGCCAGGTTGATCGTCGGTTGCGCCGCACCTTTCATGTGAGCGGGCGGACGCCGGCGCTGCACGAACGTACCGCGGCCGACCTCGCCCGAGATCAGGCCGCGCGCCTCGGCTTCCGAATAGGCGCGCGACACCGTGCCGACGCTCAGCCCCAACAGGTTCGCCATGTCGCGCTGAGGCAACAGCCGCGTGCCCGGTTTCAGCGCGCCGCTCTGGATGTCCTGTTCCAGCGCCTGGACGAACGCGAGATAGCGCGGACCGTCGACGTGGGACAGGGCCGGCAGCCAATCGCCGGAAGCGCTCGCCTCAGACACAGTCGTCGTTCTCCTTGCCTATTGGTCGAATAGTACAATTCAAATATTGATACAATATTTGTTCCGAAAGGCCAGGGAAGAATAGACCGACGCCAGGATAACGTCTGTTGATTTTGCAAAAATTCGCGCTTCCAAGCCGATTTCCGCATTTGGCTTGGTTCATCCCGACAAAAATGGACAATTGAACTATTGAAAGTTTGACATTGCCAAGGCCTTGGCTTTTATTTCCCGGCAGGGAGTGAAACAGTGATCTACGAAATCCGTGTGTATGAAGCCTCCGACGGCAATGCGGAGGCTATGAAAGCCAGGTTCAGGAACGAAGTCGCCAAGCGATTTTTTCCAAGCCATGGCATCGAATTGCTGGGCGTGTTCGAGACGCCGGACGATGCGTCGCGGCTGACCTATCTGACCCGGTTCAAATCCGAGGACGACCGCGCCAGGGCGTGGGCCGCGTTCGGCGCCGATCCGGCATGGCGCGCGGTCAAGGCTGCGACCGAGACCAACGGTCCGCTGCTGAAGACCCAGACCGTCTCCGTGTTGTCGCCGGCGCTTGCCGGTCTGCTGCTTGCATAAGCGGAGCGGGCGAGCATGAAACCGGCGCCCTTCGACTATGTCAGGCCCATCTCGCTGGCGGAAGCCTGCGAGATTCTGGGCGCCGACGAAGACGCGCGCATCATCGCCGGCGGCCAGACCCTGATCCCGATGCTGGCGATGCGGCTGTCCCGGCCGACCCGACTCGTCGACATCGCACGCCTCGGCGAATTGAAAGGCATCACGTGCGAAGATGATGCCGTGGTGATCGGTGCGGTCACCCGCCAGGTCGAAGTCGAGCGCAGCGAAACCGCGCGTCGCAAATTGCCGCTGCTGGTGAAGGCGCTGCCCTTTGTCGGTCACCCGCCGACCCGCAATCGCGGTACGGTCGGCGGCTCGATCGCCAATGCCGATCCGTCCGCCGAGATTCCGCTGATCGCGGTGACGCTCGGCGCCGACATCCTGATCGAGAATGCCGGTGGGCCGATGTCGGTGCCTGCGGATGAATTCTTCATCGGCGCGATGGTGACGTCGGTGATGCCGGGCGACTGCGTGCGCGCCGTGCGGTTTCCGGTCTGGTCGCAGCCGCACATCGGCACTGGCTTTCACGAAGTCAGCGCCCGCCAGTCGGATTTCGCCTTCGTCGCCGCCGCGGCGCAGATCGCGCTGGACCAGGACGGCCGCTGTCTTGACGCAGCCCTTGGGCTCGGCGGCGTCGGCGACCGCGCCGAACGGATCGACGTCTCCGGCCTGATCGGCGAGGACGTTTCGCGGGTGAAGATCGCCGATCTGGTTCGGCCGGCCATCGAGCATCTCGAAGCCAATTCCGATCTGACGGTCAGCGCAGCCTACCGCCGGCGCATCGCCGCGACCTTCGCAACGCGAGCGCTGGAAGACGCGATCGCCGAAGCCCGCGCCGCAGCGAGCGCGAATCCTGGAGCGCTGCAATGAAGGTCAGCCTCAGGGTCAACGGACGGGTGCGCGTCGCCGATGTCGAGCCGCGCAAGACCCTGCTTGACACGCTGCGCGAGGATTTTCTTCTGACCGGCAGCCACACCGGTTGCGAGCACGGCGTTTGCGGCGCCTGCACGGTGCTGATCGACGGCGAGCCGTCGCGGGCCTGCCTGATGTTCGCAGTGCAGGCCGACGGCTACGAGATCACGACCATCGAGGGACTTTCGCCGGCGCCGGGCGAGTTGAGCGTGGTGCAGGATGCGTTCTGCGAGACCCACGGCCTGCAGTGCGGGTATTGCACGCCCGGCATGATCCTGGCTGCGCATGCGCTGCTCGAGGGCAACGACGCGCCGTCGCGCGCAGAGATCGTCGAGGCGATCTCCGGCAATATCTGCCGCTGCACCGGCTATGGCCAGATCGTCGAAGCCGTCCAATTCGCCGCCGAGCGGCTGCAAAAGGCCAACGTGCCCCGCAACGCGAAGGGCGCCAAGGCAAACCAGCCGATCTCTGATCCCGCGGCGAAAACCGATGCGCCGGAGCAGGGCATCCTGGAGGCGGCCGAGAGCGAGACCCCGCACGGAGGCCGCCCGTGACCGATCACGCTTCCCCTCTCAAATTCGTCTCGTCCAACCGCCGTGTGCGCGAGGATCGCCGTTTTGTCGCGGGCCAGGGCTGCTATGTCGCCGATGTCGCGCTCGAAGGGTTGCTGCATGTCGCGGTGGTGCCGTCGCCGCATCCTGCCGCGCGGATCGTTTCGATCGATCTGATCGAGGTCATGACAATGCCGGGCGTGCATTATGCGCTGACCGGCGAGGAACTCGCCAAGGCCGTCGATCCCCTGATGAACGGGCTGGAGACCCCGCATGTGCGGCGTTATCCGCTCGCGGTCGGCCAGGTGCGCTATGCCGGCGAATGGGTGGTCGCGGTGGTTGCGGAAACCCGCGCCCAGGCCGAGGACGCCGCCGAAAAGGTGCGGATCGTGTACGAGCCGCTCGCCTATGTCATCGATGCCGAACAGGCGCTCGATCCAACCAGTCCGCCGGTGCACGCCGCGCACGGCAGCAATGTCCTGCTCGACAAGACGTTCGTCTGGGGCGAGGTCGAGAAGCATTTCGAGGAAAGTCCCCGCCATCTCGCGTTCCGCGTGGTCTGGGGCCGCAGCTCGACGGTGCCGATCGAAACCTTTGGCGTCGCGGCGAAATGGGATCCGTGGCGCGAGATGCTCGACGTCTGGGCCTCGATCCAGATGCCGAAATATCCCGACCAGATCGCGCGTGCGCTGCGCATTCCCCTCAATAACGTCAGGGTGCATCAGGATATCGATGTCGGCGGCAGCTATGGCGTGAAGCGCGGCATCAAGCAGACCGTGATCGTGTCGCATCTGGCGCGCATCCTCGGCCGGCCGGTGCGCCTGCTCGAGGACCGGCTCGACAATATGCGGGCCGGCGACGCCCATGGTCCGGACCGGACCTTCGATGTCGAGGTCGCCTTCAACGATGACGGGATCGTCAGGTCGATGAAGATGCGGGCGCTCGACAATGTCGGCGCCTATGCCGGACGCTCGCCGTTCCAGTTGGGCAAGCCGATCGGCGCGATCGTCGGTCCCTACAAGATTGCGAGCGTGCAGTACCGTGCGATCGCGGTGACCTCGAACAAGGCGGCGCAGGAAGCGGTACGTGGTTTCGGGCAGGCGCCGACCAACTACGCGATCGAAACCGCGATCGACAAGGTCGCCGCAAGCCTGGGGCTCGACCGCATCGAGGTCAGGCGGCGCAACTTCATTCGCAGCGACGAGTTTCCCTACCTCATTCCGAGCGGCACGCATTATGACAGCGGCGACTATCACACCGTGGTCGCCAAGGTGCTGGCGCATGCCGATTACGAGGGACTGAAGCGCGAGCGCGATCGCCTGCGCGCGGCCGGACAGTGCGCGGGCATCGGCATTGCCGCCTGCCTCGAGCCGAGCGGCGGCAACTCGTCGTTCGAGCCGCTGCTCAACGAAAAGAACACGACGTCGACCTGGATGGATTCGTGCCGCATCAATGTCGATGGCCTCGGCTTCATCACGGCGACGATCCACACCACCTCGTCCGGCCAGGGACACGAGACGCTTGCCGCCACCGTGATCGGCGAGGTGCTCCAGATCGATCCCGATCGGATCCGGATCGTGCGCCCGGATTCGCTGAGCTGCCTGCCGTCGAACTCGCCGGTGGGCAGCCGGATGGCGATCATGCTGGGCGGCGCGGCGTTTCATGCCGCGCAGAAACTCAAGGCCAAGATGGTGCGCGTTGCGGCCCACCAGTTCGGCTGCGCCGAACAGGACGTGCTCTATGACGGCGGCGCGATCTCTCATGCGGCCTCGAAGCGGCGGCTGGAATGGGCCGAGCATGTCAACAACTCCCATCGCTATATTCATCTGTTGCCCGACGGCATGGAGCCCGGCCTCGAGGTCACCCATGTGATGCAGGTGCCGACCGGCACCAAACTGCCGGAAAACGGCCGGGTGCAGATGTATCCGTGCCATTCCTTCGAGTTTCATCTGGTGCTGCTCGCCTTCGATCCGGTGATCGGCAAGCCCGAGATCAGCCGTTACGTGATCGGTCACGACTGCGGCACCGTGATCAATCCCCATATCGTCAAGGGCATGACGCTCGGCGGCATCGCGCACGGCATCGGCGCGGCGTTGTTGGAAGAGTTCGTCTATGACAGCGAAGGCCAGATGCTGACGCAGAGTTTCATGGACTATCTGCTGCCGTCGTCCCACGAGGTGCCGAAAGTCGAGATCGTGCATCACTGCACGCCGTCGCCGTTCACCGTGTTCGGCCAGAAGGGATCGGGCGAGAGCGGCTATCTCGGCTCGCCCGCGGCGATCTCCGGCGCCATCAACGACGCGGTGGCGTCCTACGGCATTTCGTTCGCCAAACTGCCGATCCGGATCGCGGCGATCAGCGATGCCATCGCGGCCGCGCGAGAATCCAAAACAAGGGTCAAGACATGATCATCGACTGTCACGCGCATCTCGTTCCTCCGTCGCTTCTCGATGCGATCCGCGCCGAGCAGGCGAGCTTCCCCTCGATCAGATTGATCGAGGAGGGCGGGAGTCTCGGCTTCTCGTTCGCCGGCAACAAGCCGACGCGCCCGGTATCGAAGCCGCTGACCGACATCGCGGCGCGGCTGCAATGGCTCGATAGCAACGCGATCGAGCGCCAGGTGGTCGGTGGCTGGCTCGATATGTTCGGCTACGAGATCCCCCCGGACGAGGGGGTGCGCTGGTCGCGCCTGATCAACGCGCATCTCGCGAAAATAGCCGGCGAGCAGCCGCGCTTCATCCCGCTCGCCACGGTTCCGCTGCAGGACGGCGCCCGCGCCGCCGAAGTGCTGAAGGAGGCGCACGCGCAAGGCTTCAAGGGCGCGATGATCGGGACCCAGCCGAAGGGCAAAGGCGGCGTGCTGGACGATCCGTCGCTGCTGCCGTTCTGGCAAACCGCCAACAGCCTGGGATCGATCATCTTCATCCATCCGGTGTTCGAAAGCGGCGACGATCGCGTCCATGACTACGGCATGGCGAACGCGGTCGGGCGCATCACCGACACCCTGATCGCGATGTCGCGGTTGATCTATGCCGGCCATGTCGCGCTCTACGCCAACGTCAAGATCATCGCCGGCATCGGCGGCGCCGCGCTGCCTTACGTGATCGGCCGGCTGCGGCGGAATTATGCGCTGGACAAGGACAAGCTCGGCGATCCCGATGCGGCGCTGGCGGCGATGTATTACGACACCATCGTCCAGGACCCCCGCGCGCTGCGCTATCTCGCTGATGTCGTCGGCGCCGGTCGCATCATGATGGGCTCGGACATGCCGTTCCCGATCGGCGACCTCGCCCCGCTCAGGATCGTGCAGGAAACCTCGTTCACCGACGCCGAGCGCGCCAGCATCAATGGCGGCCTGGTGCAGAAGCTGTTCGGATTGTGAGGCCGGTGTCGTGAAGCTCGAAATCGGCGGAAATGAAGTCATCCCGGCGTCGGTCGACGCGCTGTGGGTCGCGCTCAACGACCCCAAGGTGCTGACCCGTTGCGTTCCCGGCTGCAAGAGCATGGTCGAGATCGGTCCCGACGCCTACAAGGTGGAGATGCAGCTTCGGGTCGCGGCTGTCGGTGGATCGTTCGAAGGCGAGATCTCGCTTGCCGACAAGCAGGAGCCGAAATCCTGCAGCATCAAGGTGTCCGGCGCGGGGACGCTCGGCCATGGCAACGGCACGGCGCGGTTCGAGATCGAGCCCGACGGCGAGACCGGTTCGCGCCTGATCTACAAGGGGAGCGGCGAGATCGGCGGCCTCGTCGCCGGCGTCGGCCAGCGCATCCTGGCCAGCGTTTCCAAGCATCTGATCGGGCGTTTCTTTGTGGCCCTTCGCAAGGAATTCGAGGCGCCGATCAGCGGCGCGGCGGGATGAGGCGTGGCGGGAGTATGATCCGATGCAACGATCTCTGAGCGGTCGCTTTCTATCCGGTCTCGGCGCCATCGCCCTGCTGGCGACGTCGCCGGCGTCGGCGCAAGATTTGCAGAAGTTGTCGATCGTTGTGTTCGGGGCGCCGTCGCTTGGCGCTTTCCTGCCGCCGGTGATCAAGGCGCAAAAGCTCGATGAGAAGAACGGCCTGTCGATCACCTTCGAGGAGCGGACCCCGGACGCTTATACGGCGGAGTTCAATTCTGGAGAATTCCAGGTTGGCGGCAGCGCGGCGCTCCTGACCGTCGGCCTCGCCGATCTCCGCGGCGTCAAGGTCACCTATCTGTTCAACCTGTTCGATTATTGGGGCACCGTCGTCACCTCGCGTCCCGAGATCAACTCGATCAAGGATCTCGAAGGCAAGGACCTGGCCGCGGCGAAGGGCACCACCAATTACGTGATGTTCGACTGGTTCGCGCGCCAACTGGGCGTCGACACCAGCAAATTATCGGTCATCAATACCGCGACGCCCGGGCTGGTCGGTTACGCGCTCGCCGACCGCGCGACCGCCGTTCAGCTCTGGGAGCCGGCCTATGCGGCGCTGCGCGCCAAGAAGCCTGATATCAAGACGCTCGATCTGAAGATCGCGGAAAGCTGGAACAGGGAGACCGGCAGCCGCAACATCCCCTATCTCGGCGTCGCCGCGCACGCCGACTGGGCCGAGAAGAACAAGACCCTGATCCCGAAACTCTACGCCGCCTACAGGCAAGCGGGGGAGTGGACCGCCGCCCATCCCGACGATGCCGCGAAGCTGATCTCGCCGAAGGGCAATGACGGGGATCGCAAGGCGATCGCCGACCTGATCCGCGCCAACGACCGGCTCGGCATGAACATCCGCGCCGCAGCCGAGGTGGGCAAGGAGATCAGGTCGGTCTATGAGGCCGGACGATCCATCGGGTTTCTGCCCGGCGGTCCCTCCGCAGCCACGATCTATGCAGGCCCGATGCAATGACGATGCCCCTGGATCGTCTGCCGGACGGACCGGGCTGGAGTTTTGTCGTCGGCCGGCGCGTGTTTTTCTACGTGCTGCCGTTTGCGGTGCTGGCCGCGCTTTGGCAGGTTGCGGCGCAGTTTTTCCCGCCCTTCCTGTTTCCTTCCCTGGTCGAGGTGTTCAAGCGCTGCATCGGCATCTTCACCGACTGGAGCCAGTTTTCCGACGTGCTCGCAACCGTGCTGCGCATTCTGGCCGGGCTGGCCGGCGCCTTCATCATTGGCGCGACGCTGGCGGTGATGATGGCGCGTTCGCGCGCGGCGAACGAATTCATCTCGCCGATCCTGACGCTGTTTCAGGGCATTCCGGCGCTGTCCTGGGTGGTGTTTGCGATCATCTGGTTCCACGGCATCGAGCCCAGGATCTTCTTCATCATGCTGATGACGACGCTGCCGGCCTTCACCTTCCAGGTGCTGAGCGCGTTGCAGGGCATGTCGCGCGACCTGGTGGAGATGGTGATGAGCTTTCGTCCGACCCGGATCAAGCTGTTCCGCACCATGATCATTCCCGCGATCCTGCCGGACATCCTGACCGCCTGGAAGGTCAATCTCGGCAACGCCTCGCGCGTGGTGGTGGTCGCCGAGCTGGTCGGTGCCACCGGCGGCGTCGGCTACGAATTGCTGCAGCAACAGCAGGTGTTCGACATGGCCGGCGCGCTGGCCTGGACGCTGCAGCTGGTGTTCTTCGTGCTGATCGCCCAGGCCGTGCTGACGTTGATCGAGACCACCGCGTTCCGCTACCGCGCGGTTTCGGAGCGCGCGCTGTGACCGATCCCGAACCGATGATCTGTCTGAAGGAGGTCTCGAAATCGTTCGGCAAGCGCGGCGCGTCCGCGTTCGTCGCGGTCGATCGCCTCGATCTGCAGGTCGGCAAGGGGCAGATGCTGGCGCTGCTCGGCAAGACCGGCTGCGGCAAATCGACCATCTTCAACATGATCGCGGGCCTCACCGAGCCGACCTCCGGCGCCGTCACCGTCGACGGGCGCAACCCGTTTCGCGAGTTCGATTCGCTGCGCGGCAAGATCGCGATCGTGTTCCAGAACGATCGGCTGCTGCCATGGCGGACCGCGATAGAGAACGTCGAGCTTGGGCTCGAGATGCTGAACGTGCCGTCGCACGAGCGCCAGGCGAGGGCGCAGCGCTGGCTGACCACGCTCGGCCTGCGCGGTCACGAGCATGATTACCCGCACGCCTTGTCCGGCGGCATGCGGCAGCGCGTCTCGATTGCGCGCGCCTTTGCCACCGATGCCAATATCCTGCTGTGCGACGAGCCGTTCTCGGCGCTCGACGAGATGACCGGCCGCAGGCTTCGCGCCGAGTTCGTCAAGCTGGTCAAGGACAGCGGCAAGACCGCGGTGTTCATCACGCATTCGATCAACGAGGCGCTCGAGATCGGCGACCGCATCGTCGTGCTGACACGTCCGGCCACCATCGCGGTCGACCTGCCGCTCACGGCCGGCATGAGCGATGCGGAAAAGGAAACCGTCCGTGGCCGCATCCACGGCGTGCTGGCGGCTTGAGAGGCTGCCAACATGAATGAACCGTGTTTCCGCACGCTCCGTCGTCATGCCCGGGCTTGACCCGGGCATCCACGACCTTGCGGTGCTGCCAGAAAGACGTGGATGGCCGGGACAAGCCCGGCCATGACGGTGATGGCATGGCGAGGGGCCCCGCCCGCTACCCACCACACGGCGCGCGCCGGGGAGGAGAAAAATCATCGCGGCGCCTGATGGGATTCCAACTCCAAAATCGCAGAACAAGGGGAGACGCCATGCGCAAATCGGTCTTGCTCGGCCTTGCGGCCCTCATCCTGTCCGTAGCCGGCCCGGCATCCGCCGACGAATGGCCGGCCCACACGCTGACCATGATCAATCCGTTCGCGCCGGGCGGCCCGAACGACGTCCCGGCGCGGCTGTTCGCGCAGCGGATGGGAGAAATCCTCGGTCAATCCATCATTGTCGAGAATGTCGGCGGCGCCGGCGGCATGAACGGAGCGGACCGGGTCGCGAAGGCCGCGCCGGACGGCTACACGTTTTTGCTCGGCACGGTCGGCACACAGGCGCAGAACCAGACGCTGTTCAAGAAGCCGGCCTACGATTCGACCAGGGATTTCGTCAGCGTCGGCTTGTTCCTGGAGGCACCACTGGTGCTGGTGGTGCGCAAGGATCTGCCGGTCCGCTCGATGCAGGAATTCGTCGCTTACGCCAAGGCGAACGCAGACAAGATGCAGTTTGCGTCCGCCGGCACCGGTTCGGCCATCCATCTCGGCTGCGCGCTGATGAACTCGGTGGCCGGTTTGGACATCGTGCATGTTCCCTACAAGGGCTCCAATCCCGCGATGCAGGATCTCGTCAGCGGACGGGTCGATTATCTCTGCGACATCGTGACGTCAGCCAAGCCGCAGATCGACGGCGGCACGGTGAAGGCGATCGCGGTTCTCAACGAGACCCGGTCGTCCGCGTTGCCGGACGTCCCGACGGCGCAGCAGCAGGGGTTTGACGTCAAGGCCTATACC
>NZ_JBAURI010000013.1:0-1654 GCF_049581145.1 Bradyrhizobium sp. | reverse complement strand
GAGCACGGCATCTACATCCAGCCGATCAACTATCCGACGGTGGCCAAGGGCACCGAACGGCTGCGCATCACGCCGTCACCCTATCACGATGACGGATTGATCGACCACCTTGCGGAAGCGCTGCTCCAGGTCTGGGAGCGACTCGACCTGCCGCTGAACCGGAAGTCGCTCGCGGCCGAATAACGGCCGACGGCAATCCTCTGGAACAAGATGATTGGCGGCGCGTGACGGCCCTCGGCACCGCTCGATTTAACGACGATCCCAATCCCCCGGCAGACCGGGGAAATCGCTGTCGCCAGCACGGTCACAACGCGTTATCCTCGGCCCCAACGATATGAGAGGCTTCGACAAGAGGCTTCCCGGGCCGGTACAGGGAGTAACGCAGCGATGCTGCACGACTGGGGCGTGATCGCAGCCGCATTTGGCTACATCAGCCTGCTGTTTTTCGTCGCGAGTTATGGCGATCGGCTGTCGCCCGCCCAGCGCGGCCGCGCCTCGGCGCTGATCTATCCGCTGTCGCTTGCGATCTATTGCACGTCCTGGACCTTTTTCGGCTCGGTCGGGTTCGCCACCCGCAACAGCGTCGACTTTCTGGCGATCTATATCGGCCCGATCGTGATGGTCGGGCTCTGCACGCCGCTGCTCCGCCGCGTCATCCGGCTTGCGAAAAGCCAGAACATCACCTCGATCGCCGACTTCATCGGCGCGCGCTACGGCAAGAGCCAGGCGGTCGCCGCCACCGTCGCGCTCATCGCGATGATCGGATCGGTTCCCTATATCGCGCTGCAGCTCAAGGCGATGTCGTCATCGCTTACCACCATCCTGAGCGAGGACCAGGCGTTCTCCAAGATTCCGATCATCGGCGATATCGCGCTGATGGTGACGTTGGCGATGGCGGCCTTCGCGGTGCTGTTCGGCACCCGGCAGACCGACGCCACCGAGCACCAGCACGGCCTGATGCTGGCGGTGGCGACCGAATCGATCGTCAAGCTGGTCGCCTTCATCGCCGCCGGCGCGTTCGTCACGTTCTGGATGTTCACCCCTGCGCAGCTTGCGGAACGCGCGAGCAGCAGCCCGGAAGCGGTTCGCGCGATCAATTACGTGCCGTCGATCGGCAACTTCCTGACCATGGTGCTGTTGTCGTTCTGCGCGATCATGATGCTGCCGCGCCAGTTCCATGTCACCGTGGTCGAAAACTCCACCGACTCCGAAGTCCGCCGCGCGCGCTGGCTGTTCCCGCTCTATCTCGTCGCCATCAACCTGTTCGTGATTCCGATCGCGCTCGCCGGCCTCATCGTGTTTCCGTTCGGCGCCGTCGACAGCGACATGTATGTGCTGGCGCTGCCGATCGACGGCAACGCGCCATGGCTTTCGATCGGCGTCTTCGTCGGGGGCCTGTCGGCGGCCACCGCGATGGTGATCGTGGAATGCATCGCGCTGTCGGTCATGGTCTCGAACGACATCGTGATGCCGCTGGTGCTGCAGCGCGGCCGTCATGCCGGCGGCCAGACCAAGGATTTCGGCGACTTCCTGCTGAAATCACGCCGGATCGCGATCCTGGCCATCATGCTGATGGCCTACTTCTATTACCGCGCGCTCGGCAACACGCAACTGGCGGCGATCGGCCTGTTGTCGTTCGCCGCGATCGCCCAGC
>NZ_JBAURI010000012.1:0-1956 GCF_049581145.1 Bradyrhizobium sp. | reverse complement strand
TGCGTAGGGTGGGCAAAGGCGCTTGCGCCGTGCCCACCGCCTCTCCGCATGGGCTCATCGTGAATGGTGGGCACGCTGTGCTTAACCTACCCTACCGGATTTCCATCGTCGTTCCGGCCAAGCTAAGCGCGACTCGGCACCCACGATCAATCATTGCGGCGATGCCGACGCCGACAAGACGGCCATGCTATCGCGGCTGTTTGACGGCGTTTCGGCTGATAGCGCCCTGGAGACCGCGATGGCTCGGCTCTCAGATACCAAGACCGCTAGATTTTCCGGTTTTCGCGGGCCATGCTTTCACCTCGTCCATCAGGCAGGAACGAATACTAGCAAATCCTGCGTCGACTCCCGTTCGCCGGACCATCGGTAAGCGGTCAGGTATCCCTCCTTGGCGACGCTGAAATCCAGGCAGGCGGCGTTCGGCGCGGTGATACTCGGCGGCCCCTTGAGCCAATAGTGGCCAAACAAACCGGGCTTGTTCTCGTGATATCGATAACCCTGGGAAGCGTGGAATCCGGTATTTCCCGCTCCCGACCTTCCATCCCGAGGGCGGCGCTGCGGAAGGTTTTTACGCCCTGATTCACCAGCGCAACCGACCTCCTGGCGCCGGTGCCCATCCCATCGCCGCGCAGGCGGATTGATGGGTTTCGCAAGGGCTCTACTCATCCTACGATCTTCGTTCCATGCGATCAGGACTTCGGAAACGGCGTAGTCGATTGACAGGACAAAGCCATGAAGCCTTTTCCGCTCAACGCCGAGACCGAGCCAATCGCCCGCAGCCTGGTCTGGTTCGAACGACCGGAAGAGGCCCTGGCCGATCCGGTGCGTTTCATGGCCTACGCGATGGCACGCGCCACCCATGAACAGATGCGGACGATCCGGCGTTACGTCACCTATGCCGAATTCCGCGAGGCCCTCGACAACGCGCCTCCCGGCATCATCGATCCCCAGTCCAGGGCCTATTGGAACTCGAAGCTCGGCCGCTATCCCGCGCCGCCATTGCCCTCGCGCCGGTTCGGTTGATCGGCCTGATCCGCTGCATGTCGCGCGTCGTCATGGGTTGCTGCCCGATGACCGTGATTTTGCGGAGATGGAGAGGCATCTCCGCCTCGAGGTCGTGTGAGCACCTGCGCCACGAAGCGAGGCGGCCCGGTTCTTGCGGTGTTCGAAGCAGGGCCTGTCGGCCTGTTTCAGATCAGCGCATTCGGAGAGTACCGATGACAGAACGTCAGTATCATTTTGGGAATGCCACCATCATCGCGCCAAGGGAGGCGGCTCGGATTGGCGCACTCATTGCCGATCTCGATCGGGTGGTCCACCTGCTCGATGACGACATTGCCGCCGAGGAGGAGCGGGCGCAGGTGTTCACCTCCGCGGACGTCGCATATCCGTTCCTCGCCCGAACGCTGGCGGAGCGCCGGGATAATCTGAGGGCCACCATCGCCATGCTCGAGCGGCAGCTGGCCGGCCTGCACGAGCCGGCCTGAGGCGTTTCCGGCTCAGGGCAAGGCCGGGAGCGGAGCGCCGCGCGATCGCGGCATGGTGTCGACACCTGCCGCTGGTGCCCTGTCAGGACAGCGGCGGGGATCGGCAATGGAAGGGCCGGATTCCCACATCTCCTCTGCCGTCATTCCGGCGCGCGCTGTTGCGCGAGCCCGGAATCCATAACCACGGGCACACGTTGTGGTGTGGACGCGTTGCCGCGCCTTCCGGAATATTTCGGTCTGTGGTTATGGATTCCGGGCCTGCACTCCGACCGGCTGGCGCCGGCCGGAGTGCATCCCGGAATGACGAACAGTGGGGGTCAACTAGATAGGATCGGTCTCATGGAATCGCTCGACGAGTTGCTGCGATCCTTCGGCGCGCGTCGCCGGTCCGATCGGCGCCGGCGCTTGCCGCTGCGGCGCGGGCGGCGGCGCAAAAAAGCCGCCCGGGCATGACTCCGTGCGGCTTCAT
>NZ_JBAURI010000011.1:0-9257 GCF_049581145.1 Bradyrhizobium sp. | reverse complement strand
CCGTGGAAGCGTTCCTGCGCGGCGATCCGGAGGCGATCCTGTTCGTCGAATTCGCCGAGGACGACGACGAAAATGCCCGCCGGCTGAAACAACTCGGCGCGCTGATCGGCGATCTCGGCATCGCCTGGGACAACAGCGGCGCCAAATGGGGCGGCGTCGTCGAGGTGCTCGATCCCAAGCTGCAGGCCGGCATCACCGAGGTGCGCACCGCGGGACTCAACATCATGATGTCGATGAAGGAGGCCGGCAAGCCGATCTCCTTCGTCGAGGACTGCGCGGTGCCGCTGCCGCATCTCGCCGACTATACCGAGCGTCTCAACAAGATCTTCGCCAAGCACGGCACCAGCGGCACCATGTACGCGCACGCCTCAGAGGGCTGCCTCCATGTGCGCCCGGTGCTCAACCTCAGGCTGGACAAGGACGTCAAGGCGATGCGCGCCATCGCCGAGGAGACCTTTGCCATGGTGCGCGAGTACAAGGGCTCGCATTCCGGCGAGCATGGCGACGGCATCGTACGCTCGGAGTTCCACGAGGCGATGTTCGGCCCGCGCATCGTCGCCGATTTCGGCGAGGTCAAGCACCGCTTCGATCCGGCCAATATGCTCAATCCCGGCAAGATCGTCGATCCGCCCAGAATGGACGATCGCGCGCTGTTCCGCTATCCGCCGGCCTATCGCGTCGGCGAGTTGAAGACCGTGCTCGACTGGTCGGCCTATCCCGGCAGCGGTGGCGGCTTCCAGGGCGCGGTCGAGATGTGCAACAACAACGGCGCCTGCCGCAAGCTCGAGGGCGGCGTGATGTGCCCGTCTTATCGGGCGACACGGGACGAGAAGGATGTCACGCGCGGCCGCGCCAATACGTTGCGGCTCGCGATTTCCGGCCAGTTGGGCCGGGATGCGCTGGCCTCCGACGCCATGATGGAGACGCTGAAGCTCTGCGTGTCCTGCAAGGCGTGTCGCCATGAATGCCCTACAGGCGTCGACATGGCCAAGATGAAGATCGAGGTGCTGGCCGCCCGCGTCGCCGAACACGGACTTCGGCTGCGGGACCGGCTGGTCGGCTATCTGCCGCGCTATGCCGACGCCGCCGCGCGCCTGGCGCCGCTCGCGAACTGGCGTAACAACAGCCCGCTGCTGCGCCGGCTGCTCGAGAGATTTGCCAGCATCAGTGCCAGACGTGCCCTGCCCGCGTTCCGGCGCGATGTGTTCCGCACCGACAGCGAAGCGATCGGACCAGCCGACGGCCGCGAGGTCGTGCTGTTTGCCGACACCTTCAACCGCATCTATGAGCGGGAAAATCTCGATGCGGCGTTGCGCGTGCTGGTTGCGGGCGGCTATCGCGTCCACATTCCGAAACCCCTGGATGGCGGCCGGCCGCTGTGTTGCGGGCGGACCTTTTTGTCGGCAGGCTTGGTCGACGAGGCCCGCGTCGAGCTCGACCGTCTGGTTGCGACCTACGCGCCGTTCGCGGCCCGCGGCGTGCCGATCATCGGACTGGAGCCGAGCTGCCTGTTGACGCTGCGCGACGAGCTGCTCTCGCTGCGCGCCGACGAGACCGCGAAGACGATCAGCGCGCAGGCGCTGTTGTTCGAGGAGTTCCTGGTGCGCGAGGCGCAGGCCGGCCGGCTCGAGCTCCCGCTCGGCGCGATGCCACAAAAAGTTCTCGTGCATGGCCACTGCCACCAGAAGTCCTTCGGCGCCTTCAGGCCGGTCGAGCAGGCATTGCGGCTGATTCCCGATCTGACCGTCGAGATCATCGAGTCGAGCTGCTGCGGCATGGCCGGCGCATTCGGTTATGGCGCCGACACCTATCAGGCCTCGATCGCGATGGCCGAATTGTCCTTGCTGCCCGCGGTGCGCCAAGCCGACAGGGCCACGCTGGTCGTGGCCGATGGCACCTCGTGCCGCCACCAGATCAAGGATGGCGCCGAGCGCCCCGCCCTGCACGCCGCACGGGTGCTGGCGTTGAGCCTCGATCGCGCGCGGCCTCTCTCAACCTCCGTCCCATCAAAGGAAAGCATCCATGGCTGAACTGACCCTCGACGTTGCCCGCAAGATTCTCGACGCCGCGCTCGCCAAGGCGATCGAGAAGAAGCTCAAGCCGCTCGTCATCACCATTCTGGACGCCCGCGGCGCGGTCAAAGCCACCGCCGCCCAGGACGGCACCAGCCTGCTGCGGGCCGAGGTCGCCCACGGCAAGGCCTATGGCGCGCTCGCGATGGGCATGGGATCGCGGGCGCTGTTCCAGCGCGCGCAGGAACAGGGCTATTTCATCGACGCGGTGAACACGCTGGCGCAAGGGCGGCTGATCCCGGTGCCCGGCGGCGTCTTGATCCAGGACGGCACCACCCTGCTCGGCGCCGTCGGCGTCTCCGGCGACACCTCCGACAACGACGAAATCTGCGCCATTGCCGGGATCGAGGCTGCCGGATTGAAGCCGAACGCGGGCTGAGGCATCGCGCGCCAAAGTGGAGCGCTGATACAAGGGTAGGGCGAAGCGTGCCCACCGCTTTCGAAAACGTCGTTGCGCCCGACGCACTCAGTCGTCATGCCCGGGCTTGTCCCGGGCATCCACGTCTTCGCAGTGCCCGCGGCGAAAAAGACGTGGATGGCTGGGACGAGCCCGGCCATGACGATGAACCAGCCGGTTCCGCTTGCACGAAACCGAGTACCGGCAATACAATTCAAGAAAACAACGCGGGAGAACAGCGATGCTCGCCAACCGTATCGAGGCGCGCCCGACATCCGGTGCGGTGGGTGCCGAAATTCTCGGGGTCGACCTGTCGAGCGGGCTCAACGGCTCCGATGTCGCGGACTTGCGCGCGGCGCTCAACACATACGGCGTGATCTTTTTTCGCGATCAGGCGATATCTCCCGAACAGCACATCGCCTTTGCGGAGCGTTTCGGCACCATTAACATCAATCGGTTCTTCAGGGCCGCCCCGGGCTATCCGCAAATCGCCGAGGTGCGCAAGGAGCCGAACCAGACAACCAATATCGGCGGCGGCTGGCACACCGACCACAGCTATGACCAGATTCCCGCACTCGGCTCGATCCTGCTCGCGCGCGAGGTGCCGCCGCGCGGTGGCGACACGCTGTTTGCCAGCATGAGTCTTGCCTATGAGGCGTTGTCCGACGGGCTGAAGCACACGCTGCAGCAGCTCCGCGCCGTGCATTCGAGTCGCCACGTGTTCGGGGCGGCCTCGCAATATGTGCAGGACTCCGATGGCCGTCTCGGCAATTCCGACAAGGCCACGCAGGATGCCAGCCATCCCGTGATCATCCGTCACCCCGAGACCGGCCGGAAGACGCTCTATGTGAACCCGGCCTTCACGCTGCGGTTCGAGGGCTGGACCGACGCCGAGAGCAAGCCGCTGCTGGACTTTCTTTATGCGCATGCCTCAAAGCCGGAATTCCAGACCCGGTTCGTCTGGCGCGAAGGCTCGATCGCGTTCTGGGACAACCGCGCGACCTGGCATCTCGCGGTCAACGACTACCACGGCGAACGCCGCCTGATGCACCGCATCACGCTGGACGGCGTAGCGCTGGAATAGCGTTCGAGCTGAAGGCGTAACCCGCCGTCTCTCCACACGAGGCCCACACGACCGGCAATGCGACGTCGGCGCGAATCTGAAAATCGCGCCCCATCATTCGCGGAGGTGAAGAGGCGGGTTACGCCGAGCCTGCCATCGGGCCGTGCTTTGCGCGGACCCGGCGGGCTCCGCCCGTCCTATAAGCGTCCGCTAACTCGCGGCCGCGTTGATCTCCGGCGGCGGTCCGGCTCGAACCACCGCCTCTCCTTCCATCGGCAGGCCGGCGAAGCGGCGCAGGGCTTGCGCCATCCTGGCGCGGCCGCTGACGCCGGTGATCACGACGTCGACCATGGTGAAGGAGGAGTGGAAGTGGCCCTTCGCCTGAAGCTGCTCGACCGGCACGCCGGCGGTCGCCATCGCTTCGGCATAGGCGATGCCCTCGTCGCGCAGCGGATCGAATTCGCAGGTCACCACGAATGCCGGCGGCAGGCCCGCAAGCTGACCGCGCAGCGGCGAGACGCGCGGATCGGTGCGATCGGCGGGCGAGCAGTATAGATCCCAGAACCAGAACATCAGCGACCGCGTCAGGAAATAGCCGTTCGCATTGTCGGTGTAGGACGGCCGGTCGAAGGTGCAGTCGGTGACCGGGCAGACCAGGAGCTGGCCTGCGATCTGTGGGCCACCGCGGTCGCGCGCCAACTGGCAGGTGACCGCGGCGATGTTGGCGCCGGCGCTCCAGCCCGCGACCAGCACCGGTCCCGGCCTGCCACCGAGTTCGGCAGTGTGCTCGGCGATCCAGCGCGTCGCGGCAAAGCCGTCCTCCGCCGCAGCCGGGAAGCGGTGCTCGGGCGCATGGCGATAGCCGACGCTGACGACGATCATCCCGCTGCGCCGGCAGATGTCGCGGCAGAACGGATCGTCGGACAGTTCGTCGCCCAATACCCAGCCGCCGCCGTGAAAATAGACCAGGATCGGATGCGGCCCGGGCGTCGCCGGCCGATACAGCCGATAGGGCAGCGGACCGTCGGCACCCTGCAGCATGCCGGTCCCGACCTCGCCGACCGGACGACCGGCCGGACGCAGCGCGTTGAACTGCGTGACGAAGTCGCGCGCGCCCTGCGCGCCGAAGCATTCCAGCGGCGGCAGGTTCATGTCCGCCAGCATGTTCAGCACCAGCCGCACATCCGGCTGCAGGCGAACGATCTCGCCGTCGTTGCATTGCGCGGCGCCGTTGGGGCCGGTGAGCCGGAAGCCCAGCATGCCCCGGCTCACGACCTCGTTGCAGATGCTGCGATAAGGACCGACGCCGCCGGTATAGGGCATCACACCCTGCGGCTTGCCGGGCACGTTGGCACCCGTGTACCAGGTGTTGGCCAGCCGGTGCAGCGTCAGCATCGAGCAGTCGGCCATGTGCCGCGCCCAGCCGGCCTGCGCAGTCTCGGTTGGCTCGATCGTGGTGAAGCCCTGGTCGCGCAGCGCGATCAGGCGGTCGACGACAAAGTCGACATGCTGCTCGATCGAGACCGCCATGTTCGACAGCACCGACGGGCTGCCCGGGCCCGTGATCATGAAGAAATTGGGGAAGCCCGCCACCGTGAGCCCGAGATAGCTCTCCGGCCCGTGGGCCCAGACGTCGTTGATCGATTTGCCGCCGCGGCCGGTGATCGGATGAATCGCTGTGATGGCGCCGGTCATGGCGTCGAAGCCGGTCGCGAACACGATCACGTCCAGGTCGAAGCTGCGCTTGTCGGTCTTGATGCCGGTCGGCGTGATCGCGGTGATCGGCTCCTGTCGCAGATTCACCAGCGTGACGTTGTCGCGATTGAAGGTCGCATAGTAATTGGTGTCGAGGCAGGGCCGCTTGGACCCGAACGGATGATCGTTCGGGCTGAGCGCGGCCGCGATCTCCGGATCCTTGACGATGCCGCGGATTTTCTCGCGGATCAGCTCGGCCACGAGGTCATTGCCCTCGGTATCCGCACCCTGGTCGGCCCAGAGCTGGGTCAGGATGTAGACGAGATCGCCGGCCGCCCACGCCGTCTCGAACCGCTCGCGGCGCTCGGCGTCGCTCAATTGCCAGCTGACGATTGTTTGTTGCGGGTGGGGAACGCCGACCAGCGACAAACGCGCCTGCTCGCGATAGGCGGCGCGGTCGCCCTGCAGCATGGCCATGCGATCCGCCGGCGCCGGACCATTATGGGCCGGAAGCGCGAAGTTCGGCGTGCGCTGGAAAACGATCAGTTGCGCGGCCTGTTCGGCGATCAGCGGAATCGACTGGATGCCTGACGATCCCGTGCCGATGACGGCGACGCGCTTGCCTGAGAGATTGACCTGGTCATGCGGCCAGCGGCCGGTCAAATAGATCTCGCCCTTGAAATCGTTGACGCCATCGATCTCTGGCGGTTTTGGCGCGGAGAGACAGCCGGTGGCCATGATATAGTGGCGGCAGGAGACCGGTGCGCCGTTGTCGGTCGTGAGCAGCCAGCGTTCCGCCGCCTCGTCCCACGTCGCGGCCTCAACCCTGGTGCCGAAGCGGATGTCGCGCCTGAGATCATAACGGTCGGCGACGAAGCCGAGATAGCGCAGGATTTCCGGCTGGGTTGCGTATTTCTCCGACCATGTCCACGCATGCTCCAGCTCCGGATCGAACGAGTAGCTGTAGTCGATGGTCTGGATGTCGCAGCGCGCGCCGGGATAGCGGTTCCAATACCAGGTGCCGCCGACATCTCCGGCGGAGTCCAATGCGACCGCGCTCAAACCTGCCTTGCGCAGGCGATGCAAAAGATAGAGGCCGGCAAACCCGGCACCGACTACCGCGACATCCACCTGTTGTGCATCGCCGTTCGCAGCCTCCGGCGCACGTGCCGCAACCATATCCTCTGGCATGCCATCCTCCCGTGGGTTTTTGCGTTGCTATCTTGTTTGTTGTTTTGTCGGACGCTACTGCCGCGACGCTGATTTGTCATCATCAAGTTCAATCTTCGGTAGTTGCGTTTTCACGCTAGCGTCTTCGCTGCGATGCGGCGCGGCGGCAATGAGAAGCGTCGATCGCGATGTCCGCCGAGGAATCGAGCGATAAATGCACCACTTGCGACGAAGCAATGCACGCTTTCTTCGCGGCACGAACGGTGTTTCGCTGGCGCTCACAATGACGGCGAGGCCGTCCTCAATGTTGAGCGGGACGACAGCCAGCTCTTGCTTACTTCCCCGGCCATACCGGCTTGCGCTTCTCCGCAAACGCCCGCATGCCTTCCTTGGCGTCCTCGGTCATCGCGAGCAGCGCGATCTGGCTTTCGGTGTAGGCGATGCTCTCGTCGAACGACATCGCGGCGATCACGCGCATGGCGTATTTGCCGCGACGGATCGCGGTCGGCGACTTGTCGATGATGCGGCCGATCAGCCAGTCGACCTTGGCGTCGAGCTCGGCGGCCGGCACGACATGATTGAGGAGGCCCGCAGCCTGCGCGGCCCTGGCGTCGAACGGCTCGCCGGTCAACGCCCATTCGCTGACCAGCCGCGGCGGCGCGATCGCCTGCAGCAGGCTCAGGACCTGCATCGGAAACACGCCGACTTTCACCTCGGGCAGCCCAAAGATCGCGTGATCGACGGCGACCGCCATATCGGTCATGCACAACAGCCCCATGCCGCCCGCCATGCAGACGCCGCCAACGCGCGCGATCGCGGGCTTGGTGGCGTCCTGCGACAATCGCAGCAGATCGGCGTAGTCCCCATTGGGTCTGGAAAAATCGAAAGCGAAGGCGGCACCGGCATTCTGCAGATCGGCGCCGGCGCAGAACGCCTTATCGCCCGCCCCGGTCAGGACGATGGCTCGCACGTCGCTGTCCTGATGGGCGTCGCGATAACCCCTGGCGATGCCGGCGATCACCTCGCCGTTCAGCGCGTTGCGCTTGTCCGGCCGGTTGATGATGATCCAGAACGCTTGCCCGCGTTTCTCCAGGATGACGCTGCTCGTGTCGCTCATGATCCTGCCCCGCTTGCTCCCGTTTTCGTGATCATTTGCGGCCGCGGGGCCGACCACTGCAAGGACGATTTCCACGCGGGCGCCGGGCAAAAGCCACGTTTGCGAGGCCCGTGCTGTGGCAAAGGAGCCTCGCCGCGCCGGAAAAACGCTCCCTGTCAGGGCTCTTCTATTGCGGATGCGAATAAGGCAATGGTACGCCCGATCGACCGGGCGGCCAGCCGAGGAACTCATGACGTCAGATATCTGCAATCGTTTTCATGCAAGCCGATTTTCGTCGTCGTTCTTGCCGACATTCGGTGCGCTCAGAGCGGCGGCGATCGCGATTCTGCTGCTCGGCATCGCTTTCAATCCGGGCGCGGCGGAGGCCGCACCGGTGGCGTCGGGCGTTCACGTTTATCTCGTACGCGGCGTGCTCAATATTTTCTCGCTCGGCATGGACCAGATCGCCGCCCGGCTGCAGCAGCAGGGCATCAGCGCCAGCGTTCACAATCATCTGATGTGGGCCTCGATCGCCGACGATGCCGCCGCCGAATACCGCAGCGGGCGCGCCAAGACGATCATCTTGGTCGGTCATTCCTCCGGCGCCACCTGCCTGCCCGATATCGTGGCGCGGCTGGACCAGCAGGGTGTCCCGGTGAAGCTCGCGATCGGACTGGATTCGGTGTTCCACACCAGCCTGCAGGGCCGTGTCGGACGCTATGTCAACTTCTACGTCGGGAACGGCGCCGGTAAGCCCGTCGACAGGACCGCCGGTTTCCGCGGCTCGCTGGAGAATGTCGACGTCGAGGCGGTGCCCGGCGTGTCGCACCTGACGATCGACAAGAACGAGATCATGCAGCAGAAGGTGATCGCGGCGATCGACGCGGTGGCGTTCAGCAATCCGACCCGGGTATCCGCGGCAAGGCCGGCGCCTGTGACCGGCGCGTTCTCGGCGACTGCCAGGACGAGGCACGCGGCCGCCAACTGAGCGGCCTCGACCAAGGCTTGGCGCCCAATCGATCAGGCGTGGGGCTGCGCCTCAAATTCCGCCCATTCATCGGCAATGCAACGCCAACGCGCGCCAGATGGCGTGCCGTGGCATGGTCGCTGCCGACAGCGACCGGTATAGCGATCCATGGACCGGTTTTGAAAACCAGACAGACGGGTCGAAGGCCAGCCACCGCGCTGCTGGCGGCGGCGATCCTGCTTTGTGCCGGCGCCGAGCTTGCGCGCGCCGGCGACGTCGCGGCGCTCGGACAACCCACGTCGCAAAGCCCGGCCCATCGCCTGCCGCAAACCAAGGATGCACCCGGTCCCGCGGTTGTCTCGGCGCCGCCGCAGGCCGAAGCACCGCCGATCGTGCCCCGCGGCCGCGTCTATCTGTTTCGTGGCGCAATGGGCCTGATCTTCTCGCGCGGCATGGACCGGCTGACCGAGAAGCTGGAGCGCGCTGGCATCACGGCCAACGTCTACGAATTCACGCTCTGCAGCCTGATCACGGGACCCGCGATCGACGAATACCGCCGCGATCCCGAGCCGATCATTCTGATCGGCCACTCGATGGGCGGGCGCTGCGCCCTGCAATTCGCCGAAAAGCTGCAGGACGAGGGTATTCCGGTCAGTCTCGTCGTCACCATCGATCCTGCGCATCTGAGCCCAGACGTGCCTCTCAACGTCGAGCGGTTCATCAACATCTTCCTGTCGAAAGACGTGCTCGGCGGCGGCGACATCAAGCCTGCGCCTGGTTTCCAGGGTGACTACGCG
>NZ_JBAURI010000010.1:0-12503 GCF_049581145.1 Bradyrhizobium sp. | reverse complement strand
CCGCCGTCGTTGCTAGCGCGCCGACGGTGGCCAGAACCGCCAATGTCTTCTTCATGTGCATGTCCTCCATCACACTTCAAGCGTCGCGGGATAACGCGAGAGGCTGCCCTTGGTTGCAGGGAACTCTCGTCGCGGCGTGGATCCGGCAGCCTGGCAACGGACAAGGAAATCTTGAATCGGCCGGAACGAACGATGGGAGGCTTTGCCGGAGTTGGAGAGGCAAGAGCACGGGCGACCCTGTCAACCGTCTCCGGACGTCGGTGGCGTCTTTTGCTTTCGGGCCGACCACGCAACAGCCGGGAGCGCCCCCATCTCAGATATCCGCCAGCCGCTTCAAGGTGGCACGGAAACTCAGGCTGCGACTTCCACCGACCAATGTCGTGCCGAAGACCTCGGCCGCGTCATCGCTGAATGTCCCGGAAAACCCGCTGGTGACTTCCTGCTTGCCGAACAGCGGGCGCACATAGGGATCGGGAAAATCGGTGTGCTGATTGGTGGCGAGATGCCCCTTCCAGGTTCCCTCGCCGACGGTGTAGGAGCCGACCGACCAGAAGTAGGGGCCGCCGCTGACGAGCGTGCCGTCGCGCAGGATGATGATGCCACTGTCGCGCCCTTTGACGCCGTCGAGCATATGGATGTGGATGGAATAAAGTCCGTTCTTCATCGAGAAAGCCGCCGCCCTTCGCCCCCGGTACGATTATAGCGGCAGGATGGGGGAGGAAAAGCACTGCTGAACGGCCTAATTGGCCGGTTTCGCCTCGCCAGCGGTGCGGAGCAGCCGATCGGCCTTGGCCAGCACACGGTTCTCCCGCGGCTGAGGCCGCAGCGAACAGCTGATAACGACGAAAGTGGCGCAGAACAGGGCGCCGACGACCGTGATGCGTCGGTAGGTCTGCCGGTCGGCGGTGTGAAAGGATGGGGGCATGGGCTGTTTCCAGCGCGCACCCCTAAAGCAGGCAGGGTCGGGAGCAACCTGAGATCGGTTTTAACGTAACTGAATAGGGTTATCCGGGATGATGAAACAGACTACGAATTTAGTCGATTTGCGGCTGCGCCAAGCCGTGGCGCGCTCGTACCAGGCGTGCGATGGCCACCACCGCTACGTCAGGTAGGGTTGGGTTTCGAAGATCGGGAAGGTCGTCTCGGGTTGAACCTTTTCGCGCGTGCCAAGACACATTTGCACTGGGGGATTTCAGGGCCCAGTAATTAGCGCAGCGCCCCCGAGCGAACATACTCCGCTCAGGGGCGCTGTTGTATTTGCGCTCCAATTCATGGGTTGTAGCTATGCCGGCAACACCACGGGCGCCCGAAATCCCCTGGCACTGCAGGCTGAAAACCCCGCAAGCTTGCGGGGTTTCCATTTGCCGCTCAATTCCAAGATTCCGTGCGGCCGGCACACGGCACGACAGGTGCGCCGGCAACACCGCTCTCAAAATCACCGGAAGGCGCAACGGACGAATTCCCGGCTTGGACACGATCCACACTCGGACGCGGCCTCCTCGGGAACGTGAGGACGCTCGAACAGAAAGGCCCCCGCAACGGGGGCCTTTGCAGTTCTAAACTGCGTCTTTCGCGGCCTTGACCGGTCGCGCCCGGACGATCTTCCGAGCCGGCTTGGCCTTGAACATCATCTCCTCGCCCGTAAACGGGTTGGTACCCTTTCTGGCTTTGGTCGCGGGTTTCTTCACGACGACAAATTTCGCAAAACCGGGAACGAGAAACACGCCCGCCTTCTTCAGCTCCTTGTGACCGACGTCGGTCAACGTATCCATGACGGTCTTCACATCCCGCTTGGAAAGCTCGGTAGTGGTCGCAATTTTCTCGATCAACTGTGACTTGGACATTTGAGTGGCCATAGCGTCTCCTTTCGATTCGTGCCGGCAAGACAATAAACGAGTTGGGCCAGCCCCAGAGCGTTTCTGCACAGATTTGTTGGGTTTTGGAAGCTTTGTTGGGTTTTGGCAGCGCCCGGGCGCCGCTTTGTCACCCTCCTGATCGCCCAAGCGGCCGGATCCGGGCCTGAGCGGCCCACGGCAGGCATCCTTTCCTGCGGGCCTACAGGTACAATCCCACGAGTTGGTAGAAGGCGTAGATGACTTCCACGCCCATCAGAATGAGCGCGGCGATCATGAGATAGGAGACCAAATGCATTGCCGCCTTTAAACCAAATGTTTCTTGCGGCTTGCGCCGTGTTGCGCAAGACCGGAAATCAAACTCGTTACTAACTGGAGATCACCCGCGTTGGGCCTCAACTCTTAGCGGCGTTCGACTAGGCGTCAATAAGCTTTGCGCGGGTTTTCCTTGCGGCGGGACGCAGTGAGCCTTTTCTGCCACTGTTTGCGGAATTGTTCGAATGCTGCGAGCGGTTTTCCCTACGGGAACGGGCTGAATAGCGTTGGTGTCAGGCAGCAACGGACCGGCGCAGAGCACGACATTCGACTTTGGCTCTGATCTGATGTGCTTTGGCTCTGCCGTATTGGCTGGAAGGCTTCCGAGAGGAGCTTGCGACGACAGCCTGACCGGAAATTCGGGTGACAGGCTTCCGCCGCCGCGGAAGAGATGCCTTTATCTCGAGGCCCCCGGCTTCGGAGGCATTTCGACGCGAGCACCGGCCTGTTACACACCGCAGAAAATCTTTATTCCCCACAGCACGACGACGATGGCCGATACCAGCGTGGCCACCGCCAAGACACTTTCTAAGGAAGCGACTCTCATGTTACTCTCCGCTTCCCAGCCCCATTAGCGGTGTAGTTGATTCGTTGATTCGCCCGCAATCACTCGGTCACATTCGTTTGAATGTTGTCGGCCAGCTGTGTTTTCCAGAGCACATATCGTCGCAGACGTCCCGCATCAGGCGCAACCTCTGGTCTGTATGCTGCGGGCCACGCTCGGTAATGTGAAGCATCGGAGCTGTCCAAGCCCCGCCGACGCCCTGCCCCTTGCCGCATTTTGTTGCTATGCAGTGGCGCTGGACCGTCCAGCCAATATCAGACCCCAAATGTCCTCAAGGGAGTAGAAAACATGCGTTACCTTCACACCATGCTGCGCGTGCGCAATCTCGACACTGCGCTGAAATTCTATTCCGATGCACTCGGGTTGAAGGAGGTCCGCCGCATCGACAACGACAAGGGCCGCTTCACGCTGGTGTTTCTGTGCGCGCCGGAAGACGAGCACTTGCTCAGGAGCCTTCCGAGCACGCGAGGAGCGCCGCTGGTTGAACTCACCTATAATTGGGATGAAGAGACATACGGCGAAGACCGCTATTTCGGCCACCTGGCCTACGAGGTCGACGACATCTACGCCACCTGCGACAAGCTGATGAAGATGGGCGTCACCATCAACCGCCCGCCGCGCGACGGCACCATGGCCTTCATCCGCTCGCCCGACCTGCATTCGATCGAGCTACTGCAGAAGGGCGACGCCAAGCCGCCGGCCGAACCCTGGACCTCGATGCCGAACACCGGCCACTGGTAGGCGACGGGCAAGCCTCGCCGGGTGCTCCGGCCGTCCGCCTTGCGGCGGCCCGGCCGGTGCTGAAGGCGCCGCGATATCGCTTCACCACGCGCGCGTCCCGCGCCGCCTGTGTCCCGGCGCCCAAGCCGGATAGCCTTCACAGACCCGATCGATGTCTCTGCAGATGGGACAGTTGAGAGTCGTGCTTGACGTTGAATCGCCCCAGGCGCGACAGCACGCCTGGCAGGTGGGCGAAAGCCCGCAACAGGCCACGCGGCGTGAAGTCGACGACGACCTCATGATGCTTCAAGCCCTTCCCGCCCTTCACAAGACCTAGATCCCGTATCAGACAGTAACGCCCGCTGCTCATTCGAGCTAATCGGCAGTTTTTGAACATGCCGGGAGCATGCACTCGCGCGCGATTCCGTCAATCTTGACGGCCGCCGAATCATGCATGTCGGCCAATTCACCGCCCTCTTCCACGGGCCCGGGATGAGGCCGCGCGCGTGCACGATAACAGCCATGGTGGCGACTTCCGACGCAAGAATGACGCCGCGCCGCAATAGGCGCCGGCAGCTGGAACCGCCTGCCCCCGTGCCGCGTTTATCCACGCAAACGAGGAACGAGGAGGGTTGTGATGGGAAGAGGACTTCTGCTTTGGCTGTTGGGCGTGCCGATCCCGGTGATCATTCTGCTGTGGCTGTTCTTGGGACACTAGTTCTGGGCCCCTAGTTCGGGCGATTGGTTTTGGCCTCTGGCCAGACCCAGGGCCGCCGACAGCACACAACGAGGAGGCGACACGAACCGGGCTCCGCCGATCGGCGGGGCCCCGATCTTGTTTGGCGCATCTTATGAAGAATTCCGATATGACTGAGGCATATCAGTTCAACGGAGAGAACGTGCCGAGCGCGAGTGGATTGAAGATCTGGGGTCGGGCCAATTCGGTCAACGTGCAGAAAGTGCTGTGGTGCTTGCGCGAGCTCGATATCGCGCACGAGCGGATCGATGCCGGCATGCAGTTCGGCCGCAATCACGAGCCGGACTATCTCGCGATGAATCCCAACGCGCGGGTGCCAACGATGGTCGACGGCGATTTCGTGCTCTGGGAATCCAACTCGATCATGCGCTATCTCTGCCTCGCCTATGGCGGCGGATCGCCGATCTACCCGGGCGAGCCGAAGCAGCGCGCTGCCGTCGACCGCTGGCTGGACTGGACGCTCTCGACCGTTCAACCGGTCGACCGTCCGGTGTTCTGGGCATTGGTGCGCACCCCGCCGGAACAGCGCGACATGGCTGCGATCCAACGGGATGCCGATCTGGAAGCTCCGGTCTGGCGCATCGCCGACCACCATCTATCCACAAGGCATTATCTCGAAGGCGACGATTTCACCCTTGCCGACATCGCCGTCGGCGCCTATGCGCGGCGCTGGCTCGGCTTCGAGCGCATCGCCAAGCCAAGGTTTCCCCATCTCGAACGCTGGTTCGCGCAATTTGCGAGCCGGCCTGGATTTGCCGAGGTGGTCGCACCGCCGATGTCGTAATGCGCTGACCAGGGCTGAGCGACTTCGCAAGCTGTGCACGGCGCTGGTCACACGCAGCTGTTTCGCCATGGCCATCCCGGCGACACCGACGAGCCGACCTGAGAGGATAGCCAACAATACCTCCGCCGGCTTCACCAGGGCTTAACGCGCGGTGCCGACGGAGCCCCCTACCCCGATGCTCACGGCGCCGCCAACGTGGATGCAGGTATTGGTGCCGTCGATGCGGACGAAGCCCGGTCCGTAGGCGGCGCAGGCATAATCGGCCACCGGCCCCTTCAGGGGGAGCAGCTTGCCCGAATTGGTAAGTTTACCGGCTGGCCGAGCCGAGCCAGAAGACTGGGCCGATACCGGCGATGCCAGCAGCAACGCGGCCACGATGACAGGAGCAGTTCGCATGGCGTCTTTTAATGCCGGCGGCGGCCGCGCGCTACCGCAGGCAAGGCTTAACGCACGAATTTGACGCCGGCAGACTTGCCGCGGCGCCAGATGACCTGGCAAGTGTGGCCGGTGCGGGCGTCGCGCGCGAACGCCAGCCGCAGTCTCGCGGGCAGCGCGGCGGCCTCATCGAGCATGATCTTGGCACCCGCGCTGGAAATATCCTGCACCACGCATTGGCGCGCGGCAAAGCCGCCATCCAGCGTGATCCAAGCGGGTTTTCCCAGCAATTTGCGGGGTTCCCGCTTCTTGGTAAGAGCCATCATCCTGATCTCCTGAGCCTTCATGACTAACCTGTGCGGCTTTAGATTCAGTTGATTGGAATGCCGAAACTCGACCCGGAAACGGGCGTTCCGACGAGGGCCGACCGTCCGAGCCAGCGGCTTGCCCGGCTGCGCAAACGCCACTATACGTTCGCCGGCTGTAGCAGGAGATCATTTTGAGGGATCGCTGCGCCGCACGTGCAATCTTGTCGTTAAGATATTGATTTTCCGTGAGTTTTGCTCCCTTCGTCTATCGGTTAGGACGCCACCCTTTCACGGTGGAGAGAGCGGTTCGATTCCGCTAGGGAGCGCCAAAAATGGCCGGGCCCTCCGGCCTTTTGCACCTGGTCGCCGGCTTTTTGGACAGCCGTCCGGGGCGGCATTTCCAACCCCTACCCACTCTACCCGGACAAATGGCGCGTCATGTTGATGATGAAGGCCACCGGCACGCCGATCAGCAGGCCAATGAGGCCAAAGCCAATCCCGCCCATGATCGCACCAAGCGTGCTCGACGAATCTGCAGCACCAAACGCCGCCCCGACCAGCCCGCAGGACAGCGTGACGATCATCAGATTGCGGTCGTTCCGCGCTTCGATTCGGTGGCGCCGCGCCTCTTTCCTGTTGAAGACATAAGGGCCGTTGGGCTCAGCCGAACCGCAGTGAGGACAGCTGGCCGCGCTGAACGAGACCGCTCGTCCGCAGTCGTGACAGCTGACCAATTCTACCTTTGTCTCGCCCATGCGCCGATCGTAGCCTGAGCAAGTGACCTTGCAAGTTCGGAAGGCGAGGGCAACTCGAACTCCGGAACTCGAGGTCCGGCCACGCGACCAAGCGTCGCCATCAAGGCAATCGGACAACGCGGTCGCCCATTCAAGGACGTCGATAGTCAGCATCCCCGGCAGATCGACTCCACCATCTTGGAGACCTTGGCGTCTTCCCGATCGACGGCGGGATTACCGGTACCGAGCTCGGGTCCTTTTATCGGCCCGCTGCTGCCGCCAGACGAGGACAGTGCGGTCCCCAGCGAATTGGTTCCGGGCGCGGTCGGGCTCGTGCCAAAAGCACCGCCTGTCGTGGAGGAGTGATGCATTCCCATCCCGCCATGCCCGCCTGTCCCGCCGCCGCGGCTGAATGCTGCGGTCGGAACGGCGGCGCAGAGCGCGACACAAACAATAAATAGCCGTTTCATGGTTCGTTTCCTTGCCACCCGCCGGACAATGAACGATTGGCGCAATCCGGTAGTTCCTGACCTTTTTGCGCCACGCAGATGATGTTACTTTGCGGCGGGTATTGCCGGACAAGATCAGGGAGCCGATATATGCGCGTTTTGCTAGCCGCTGCGATGATGGTGTCACTCGCCGGACCCGCGTTGGCGCAGGACCACGTTCAGAGATACGGCGAGGCGGACAAGGACAAGACGCCGGAACAAAAGGCGGCCGACAAGGCGGCCCAGGATGCCTACAAGCGATCACTTGGCAATATTCCCGACCAGGGCCCGACCGATCCGTGGGGCGTCGTCCGCGGCAGCACCAGCGGGACCACGCCGCCCAAGGTGGCGGTTGCGAAAACCAAGAAGACCAAAACCGGCAGCGCCGAAGCCAAGCCGTGACCCGGACGGCGCACGTCGATGCGCCCTCCCTTGGCGACCGTCAGAGCTGACGCCGGCCCCAGCCGACCGATGCCCAGACGCGTTCATGCAGATAATACCAGGCGATCTTGGTTCCGACCTCGAGGACCGCGATCGAGCCGGCGATCTCGATCCGGCCTGTCATGAACCAGCTGATGACAAACGTGTCGATCGTTCCCAGTGTCCGCCAACTGATCGCCTTCAGGATCGACCTTGTGTGCGTCTCTGATCCCAGCAATGATGTTATCAAGCGAGGAGCCTCCTGCTTCGGCGATCCCTGAACAGACAACGCTTCAGCATGTTATGGGGTGTGCCTCTCATTGTCCGCAAGGTCCGGCATGCGCAGATCGCTGCAAAGCCTGCGGATTTTTCAAGAACTCTCTGATCCCATTCAAGATTCTGTCGCCCTGCGATGCGTGGCGTGACCGATATGCCAAACACCGATATGCCTGACGGAGGGCTAAAATGAGATTATTGTTCTCTCTGGTTGCGATCGGCGCGCTGTCGCACGGCGCACTGGCCGGGCAGCCCGACTGCAAGGCAATCGCGGATCCGGCCTCGAGGCTCACCTGTTATGACAGGATCAATCCGCCGCTTGCGACCTATCCGATCCCCTTGCCAAAGCCGATTGAGCGGCCCGCTCCCGAGGCCGCGATGAGCGGCGGGGCCGGCGATCTCGATACAGCCGGCGACGGGGAAGCACTGATGAATGAGAAAATCCACGGGATCTGCCGCGGCTGCTGACGCGCGGCGATCCGCCGCTGCGCGCGCGCCGCACTTCTACCATTCGCACCCCATAGCTACATCATCAGCCCAGAAACGGGCATAGTTTGCAGCGCGATGAACCTGCTTGAATCCCTTCCCACGGTGATCGGTACGGCGGCGGTTGCGCCGGCGCTGTTCATCTTGTGGTTGGTGGTCGCTGCCGGCGAGCGCCCGGGCCCGCCGACCCGAATCTGGACCGCATTTCTGTTGGGAGCTGCCAGCATCTCGCTTTTGGGCTTGCTGCGTGCACCGTTCACTCGCCTGCTGGTTGCGCCCGACAATCCGTGGCTGGCGCAGGTGCTGCATTCGATCTTCGCCGTTGCGCTTCCCGAGGAAGCCGTGAAAATCCTGGTGATTGTCGCGGTCGCAACGGCACGCCGGCCGGCCGCCGATCCGATGGATACCGTGGTCTATGGCGCTGCCGCGGGGCTCGGTTTTGCGGCTTACGAAAACCTCGCTTATCTCGAGCAGCATCCGGAGATGTGGCGGTCGCTGGCGGCGTTGCGCAGTATCCTCACCGTCCCCTTCCACGGCGCACTCGGCATCATCGCCGGCGCCTATCTGGCGATCGCGCGCTCAGGCACCGCGCTCGGCGCCAACCGGCACAACCGCGACTGGGCCCGGATCTCGAGCTTGATCCTGATGCTGTTGGGCCCCGTCGCCCTGCACGCGGCTTTCGATTTTCCGCTGCTGATGTTGCAGCGGGACGGCGACCTGGCGCCGTCGACCCGGCTGTGGCTCGCCCTCGCCAGCATCGTGATCGGTTTCTCCTCGATCGCATTCGCGGTCAGGCTGGTGCGGCGGGTCGCGCGCCACCACGCGCCACGCACCGAACTCGCCCGCGAACGCCTGCGCCAGCTCAGGCGGATGTGGGCGCTCTTGGTGGCTGGCTGCGGTGCCGGCTTCATCGGTCTCGCTTTCGTGCTGACCTCGGTGCATCACTGGCTGCTCAATCCCGACCGCAATATGGCGCGAGTCCTGGTTCCGATCGGGCTCACCGCTATCCTGCTCGGCGCAGCTCTACTGGTTGTCACAACCGCGATCTATTTTCTGGGCCGCAATCGCATGCGCGCGACCGCCGAGGGCTTTTCGTCCGCGTCCGGCCGTGGCTAAATGGCTACGCGGCTGATCCCGCGTCTCCGCTAACGGGAGTAAAACAATGACACTTCCTCAGGACATCACCAAGCTGCAATCCCAGATGAAAGCCGCGGTGCAGGAGCATTGGAAGGCTTTCCTGATCGAGGGCATCCTGCTCGTGGTTCTAGGGCTCGCCGCCATGATCGTGCCGCCGCTCGCGAGCCTCGCGGTCACGATCTTCCTGGGCTGGTTGTTCCTGATCAGCGGCATCGCGGGGCTGGCACTGACGATCTGGGCCAGGGCGATGCCAGGCTTCTGGTGGTCGCTGTTGTCGGCGGTGCTCGCGCTCGGCGCCGGCATCATCCTGCTGGCGCGGCCAGTCGCGGGCACCCTCACCCTGACCATCGTGGTCGGCGCCTACTTCCTCGCCGAGGGCGTATCCACCATCATGTACGCACTGGAGCATCGCCGAGAATTGTCGGAACGATGGTCGTGGCTGCTGGTCGCCGGCATCGTCGATATCGTGATCGCCGGCATCATCATCTCTGGATTGCCGGGATCGGCGTTGTGGGCGATCGGCCTCCTGGTCGGCATCAACCTGTTGTTCGGCGGCATTTCGCTGATCGGAATGGCGCTCGCCGCGCGCAACGCCGCTTGATTTCGGCGGTGACAGGAGGCGGAGCCTACGCTATAGAGTAACTATGATCATCGCCGCCACCAGCTACTGGTACTTTAGCTACGACAGCTCGCTGGCGGCGGGAGGATCGCGCTCAATCTGAAAAATTGCAGCAAGATATCCAAACAGCCGCCAGAAACCTGGCGGCTTTTTGTTTGGCCGGCAGGGTGTTTCGCCAACCACAGGAGCCCGCCGTGTTGAGTACCACAGACGATCTTCGCATCAACGAAATCAAGGAGCTGAGCACGCCGGCCGAGGTGATGCGCGAAATCCCGCGCACCTTGACGGCGACGCGCATCGTGATGGCGGCGCGCAATGCGATCCACGCCATCCTGAACGGGACCGACGACCGCCTGCTGGTCATCGTCGGTCCCTGCTCGATCCACGACCCCATTGCGGCCGTTGATTACGCCGGGCGGCTCGCCGCCTTGCGCGAGCGTCTTGCCGACCGGCTCGAGATCGCGATGCGGGTCTATTTCGAGAAGCCGCGCACCACGGTCGGTTGGAAGGGGCTGATCAACGATCCCGATCTCGATTGCAGCTTCGACATCAACAAGGGCCTGCGACTGGCCCGCAACGTGCTGTCCGCCGTCAACAATCTCGGCCTGCCGGCGGCCACGGAATTCCTCGACATGACGACCCCGCAATACATCGCCGATCTGGTGGCATGGGCCGCGATCGGCGCACGCACGACCGAGAGCCAGATTCACCGCGAGCTGGCTTCGGGACTGTCATGCCCGGTCGGCTTCAAGAATGGCACTGACGGCAAAGTGCGCATCGCCGCCGACGCGGTGAAATCGGCGTCGCATCCGCATCATTTCATGGCGGTGACGAAGGGCGGGCGCTCGGCGATCGCGGCGACCACCGGCAATGAGGACTGCCACATCATCCTGCGCGGCGGCAAGGCGCCGAACTACGATGCCGCCAGCGTCGAGGCGGCCGCGGCCGAACTGTCCTGCGCCGGCGTGACACAGCGCCTGATGATCGACACCAGCCACGCCAACAGCAGCAAGCGGGCCGAAAACCAGCCACTGGTCGCGGCCGACATCGCCCGCCAATTGTGCGCCGGCGAGCCGCGCATCATGGGTGTCATGATCGAGAGCAATCTGGTCGCGGGGCGCCAGGACGTGGTGCCGGGCCGGCCACTGACCTATGGACAGAGCGTCACGGATGGCTGCATCGACTGGAGCGCGACCGTCGATGTGTTGACCATGCTGGCCGACGCGGTCGAGGCAAGGCGGAATGCGCAGTCAAGCAAGTTCCGGGAGCGTTCAGCCTAGCATCCCCGGCAGATGCTCTTGATCTTGCGATCGAGGGCGGCATCTTCCTTGTTCATCGTATCGTTGGGATTGCTCAGGTTCTTCTCGTCAGGCACCTCGCCGGCCCGCGGCTGGCGATGGCCGACGGGCGCCTCCGGAATGGCTCCGCTCGTGCCCATCGATGAGTTCCTGTTTCCACTCTGAGCAAGCGCGGCCGCGTCACCGAGTAGCAGCAGAACCGCGACCGAGATGATCATCTTTTTCATGCTTGTCCTCCATCTCGCAAAAAACTCAATCTGCCGCAGCCTCAGGCCTAGCCTCAGGACCCGGGCGGGTAGAGATGCACATCGCCACAATAGTCTGTCACAAGATAGGGCGTTTCTGGCTCGGGTTCACGGTCATCGACAAGAGAATTTTGTGGCGAGAGATAGCTGGGACCGACCGGCGATTTGCCGGCTCCGCCGGGAATGTCCAGCACGTAGTCCGGCTGACAGAGGCCCGACACCCGGCCCCGCAGCGCGCGCATCAACTGCTGGCCGTGCGCCAGCGTGGTGCGCAGATGCGCCGTGCCGGGCGCAAGATCGCCATGATGCAGATAATAGGGCTTGATACGGCATTCGACGAAGGCGCGCATCAAGGCCTCGAGCGCGGCGGCATCGTCATTGACGCCGCGCAAGAGCACCGACTGGCTTACCATGGGAATACCGGCATCGATCAGCCGCGCGCAGGCGGCGCGGGCCGTGTCGGTCAGTTCGCGGGCGTGGTTGGCGTGCAACGCCACCCAGATCGTTGCATCCTCGATCTTGAGGGCGGCGACCATCTCGTCGGAGATGCGCAGCGGATCGGCGGCCGGCACCCTTGTATGAATTCGGACGATCCGGACGTGATCGATTGCGGCAAGATCGCGCATGATGTCGGCGAGCCGCCGCGGCGACAGCATCAGCGGATCGCCGCCGGTCAGGATGACCTCCCAGATTTCCCGGTGCGCGCGGATATACGCCAGCGCCTCGGCGTAAGCCGCCTCCGACAGGGCGTTCTCCTTGCCCGGGCCGACCATCTCGCGGCGGAAACAGAACCGGCAATACACCGCGCAGACATGAACGAGCTTGAACAGCACCCGGTCGGGATAGCGATGCACGATGCCGGCGACCGGCGCGTGGGCATGATCGCCGATCGGATCGGCTATTTCGCCTGGTCCGCGCGACAGTTCCGCAGCGGTCGGAATGAACTGCCGCGCGATCGGATCGTCCGCATCGCCTGGATCGATCAGTGCGGCGATCGCGGGCGTCACTGCAATCGCATAGCGCGCGGCGACCCGTTCCAGATCGGCGAGATCGGCGGCGCGAGCGAGACCGTGCTCTACCATCTCGGCGGGCTCGCGCAGGGTACGAACGAAATTCCTGGTCA
>NZ_JBAURI010000009.1:0-1780 GCF_049581145.1 Bradyrhizobium sp. | reverse complement strand
CGAAAATACTGCAGCAGCGCAGCAAGCTCGTCGGGCGGCAGCGTCGAGGCGGCTTCGAGCCTCATATCGTCGCGATCCTCGCCCGGCAGTACGGCCAGCGCGATGCCGCGCTCGCGCGCCAGCGCCGCCAACCGGTCGATGCCGTATTTCCACCAATCCAATCCGCCGAGCAGGCGAACCAGGATCACCTTGGCATGGGTGGCGACGCGATCGATCCACAAATCGACCGACATCGGGTGGCGGAGATCGCGCAAGTGTGCGAGCCGCACGCTCGGCAGTTTCTCTCGCTCGGCTTCCCACGCCGCCGCAAGGCCCGCGAGGTCGCTGTCGGCGAACGACAAGATAGCGATGTCGCCTGGCGGCTGGCCGAGATCGACCGCTTCGACGATTTCGTCGAGGCCGGTTGAGCTCGTGGTGAGCAGATGCATCTTTGAACTCGACTATTAGCCGGTGAGCGCCTGCGCGATGGCGGCGCGGTCGAGGCCTTTCAGTCCGATGACGACAAGCTGGCCCTGGCGCGGCTCCGAGGCCGCCCACGGCCGGTCGTATTGATGCGATACCCGTGGACCGACCGCCTGCACCAACAAACGCAGCGGCTTGTTCGCGATCGCGGCAAAACCTTTCACCCGCAACACGTCAAAGCGCTCGACCAGCGCGGCAACGCGCGCCGTCAACGCCGAAGGGTCATCGACCTCGCCGAGCGGCACGACAAACGAGTCGAAGTCGTCGTGGTCGTGCTCCGCTTCGGCATCGTGACGCGTGCGGCGATTGGCGATGTCTTCTTCGGTGCCGACGCCGAGACCGAGCAACAGCGCCTCATCGACCTTGCCGTCGGTGACGGTGAGCACTTTCACGCTGCGCGGGAGCGCGCGCGAGATCGCCGCCAATGCGGCATTGATCCCGTCCTCGTCCAGGAGATCGCTTTTATTGAGCACGATCAGATCCGCGCAGGCGATCTGGTCCTCGAAAACTTCCTCGACCGGGTCGTCGTGTTCGAGCGCGCTGTCGGCAATGCGCTGGCGCTTGAGCGCATCGATATCCTGCGCGACCCGGCCATCGGCGAGCGCGGCGCCATCGACCACGACCACCACGCCGTCGACGGTGACGCGGCTCTTGATCGCCGGCCAATGGAATGCCTGGACCAGCGGTTTTGGCAAAGCCAGCCCCGAGGTCTCGATCACGATGTGCTCGATGCCGCCTTTCGCCAAAATGGCGTCGAGCGCCGGCACGAACTCGTCGGCCACGGTGCAGCACAGGCAGCCATTGGCCAGTTCGACGATGTTATCCTCCGGGCAGGCGGCGTTGCCGCAGCCTTTGAGGATTTCGCCGTCGATGCCGACGTCGCCGAATTCGTTGACGATCACCGCAAGGCGGCGGCCTTGCGCATGGGCGATGACGTGGCGGATCGGCGTCGTTTTGCCGGCGCCGAGAAATCCGGTGACGATGGTGCACGGCACGCGCGCGAGCTGACCGTTGATGCTGTCGTTCATAGATCGGCCTCTTGAAAATCGAGTGGCGGCACGCGCGCGATCAAGCCCCGCTTGAGAATCTCCGGCCGGCCGCGCCACGGCAGGATGCCGTCGGCGGCCTTGGCAAGGAGCCGCGCGCCTTCGATCAAGGCGCCGGCATTTTGCGCATCGAGACCGCCGAAGACGTAGGTCCACGACCCGTCACAGCGCATGGCAGCGCTCGGGCCGCGCGAGCAATTGGCGAAGCAACGCAACCGCCGCACCGTGACTTCGGTTCCGGCCGCCGCGCGCTCGACGGCGTCGGCCAACAG
>NZ_JBAURI010000008.1:0-9813 GCF_049581145.1 Bradyrhizobium sp. | reverse complement strand
GCCTTCTGCTGGTTGCCGCCAGACAGGCTCGAAAACGGCGCGCCCGGCCCGCGGGCGCGGACGTCGAAGCGCTGCATCAGCGCCGACGCCGCGCGCTCGAGCGCCGTTCGCTTGAGAAATCCCAGCCGCGTGAACTCGTCGAGGCGGTTGAGGTAGATGTTCTCGGCCAGGCTCATGCCGAGCACGCAACCCATCGCATGGCGGTCTTCCGGCACGATGCCGACGCCAGCGGCGGTGATGTCCCTCGGCGAACGGCCAGTGAGGTCGCTGACGCCGAGATAGATCCGCCCTTCCGTCGCCGGCATCATGCCGGCCAGCACCGCAGAGAGCTCACTTTGACCGTTGCCTTCGACGCCGGCGACGCCGACGATCTCGCCGCGGTCGACGGTAAGGGTGAAATTATCGAGCCGGGTGACGCCCTGATTATCCCTCACGGTCAATCCGTCGATCTGCAGCGCTTCGACCTTCGCAGTCGCGGCCGGCGCCTGGCCTATATGTTTCACCGGATCGAGCCCGAGGATGGACGCCGCCGAGCTATCGAGCGCCTCCGGATTGCCCTGGATCATCGCCCGCACCAGCGCATCGATATCGCAGGCCGGCTTGTCCGAGGCCGCGACCACGCGCCCGCCGCGCAGAACGGTGACCCGATCGGCCACTTGCTTGATCTCGGCGAGCTTGTGCGTCACCAGCACCACGGCCCGGCCGCTGGCAGCGACCCGGCGGCAGACGTCGAGCAGGGCCGCGATCTCGTCGGGCAGCAGCACGGCGGTCGGCTCGTCCAGCACGAACAATTGGGGATCGCGGATCAGGCATTTGACGATTTCGACCCGCTGCCGCTCGCCGACCGAGAGATCCTCGATTTTTGCCTTGGGATCGAGGGGCAAGCCATAATCGGTCGCCAGCTTTTCGAGCTGCCTTGCACAGTCCTTGCGATTGAGAATGCCCTTTTGGCGTCCCAGCAGGACGTTGTCGACCACGCTCATGTCGCCGACCAGGCTGAAATGCTGATGCACCATGGCGATGCCCTGGGCGAGCGCATCCGCAGGTCCCGACGGCTTGAACGGCGCGCAGCGATAGCGCATGGCGCCGCCGTCCGGTCGGTGCACCCCGAAGATCAGGTTGCACAGGGTCGATTTGCCGGCGCCGTTCTCTCCCAGGATGCAGTGAACCTCGCCGGGGCGAAGATCGAGCGAGACATCGGACAGCGCCGTGAAACTGCCGAACCGCTTCGTCATCGCCACCAGCGACAGGAGCGGTTCGGCCGCAGCCTCTGCCGCGCCCGGCAAACTGTCCGTCATCGGAGGGTCAGCCCTTCAACACTTTGATCTTGCCGTCGATGAGGTCCTTCATGATCGATTCGAGCTTGGCCTTCTGCTCGGGCGTGGCGCCGCAGATCACCATGTTCGACGCCTCCGGTCCCATCTTGAGGCCGAATTCCTTGTAGCCCGGCTGCCAGCTTCCCTTCACCGCCTGGTCGATCGCATACTGCACCTGGTAGCCGGTGCCTGTGATCGAATAAGCGAGGTAGAGCGGATCGGTGCCGCAGCGATCGGTGTAGCTGCCGATGATGTGGGTGCCCTTCTCCTTGGCCGCCTGCTCCATGCCGCGCAGCCCGAGATTGAGGATGTGATAGTGGATGTCGGCGCCCTGCGCGATCGCGGCAAGCGTGGCTTCCTTGGCCTTGGCGACGTCGTCGAAATCGCCGGTGTAGTTCTCGACATATTTGATGCTGGGGTTGATCGATCGCGCGCCATTGCCGAATTCCTTGCCGGCATTGACGATTGACGGAATCTCAAGGCCGCCGACATAGCTGATGACGCCGGTCTTCGACAGCATCGCCGCCGCGGCGCCGGCGACATAGGCGATCTCAGCCTGCTTCACGTCATAGCCCGCGACGTTCGGCGCGCTGTCGCCTTCATTGCCGCCGACGATGGAGAAGTGCACTTTTGGAAAGCGCTTGGCGATCTTGTACACCGAGGCCTGGGTCTGGCCACCGACGCCGATCACCAGATCGTTCTTGCCGGCGAGATTGGTCAGCGCCTGATCCATGTCGGCATAGTTGATGTTCTCGATCATCTGGACCTGGATCTTGTCGCCGTACTTCTTTTCCGCGGCCATCAGGCCGTCATAGGAGGATTCCATCCAGCCCTTGTCGGACTTCGAGCCGGGAATCAGGATGCCGACCTTCAGCACGTCGGCGGCCTGCGCAAAGGCGGAAGCGGACAGCGCGAATGCGCCGGTGAGAAGCACACTTCGCAGAACCAAACGGCGTGACCACATTGAAAAAACCTCGCATCGCGTGTTGAAATTTGAATGGCGGTGTTTCCGCAGCAAGTCGTATGCCAGCCTGTCAAACAGCTGAAAAATAATGATATTCGTCTTTCGACCAACGCCCGAAACAAACAAATGCTTACTTTTTATCCAGCAGCGCTGGGCGGCTGTCGGATTCCTGGGCAACGCGACGTCCCGGCATCCCTTCCGGCGTTGAATTTCTTTGCGAATTGTCTCTGGCAGCGAACTTGCAACCGCAGCAGTTGCAGTGATGAGCGACTGCGCGGGATCGCATCACGTTAGTTGGAAGGTCGACCGCGCGGGCGCCTATCGACCGACGTGCGACCGATGTGCGCGACGACCGAAGGAGAGCCGACATGAATGGAAGTAACAAGCACAACGGCGCAATCGAAGGCGGCCAACTCGGACTGGGACGGCAATTCGCCTGGCGGGCGACCACGGCCGAGGTCGACATGGCGATGCCGCAGCCTGCGCCGGTCCGTGTCACGATCGCCTGCGCGCCGCAGAACGTCACGGTCGACCTGCTGCGGACCGCGATCATCGTGATCGACATGCAGAACGATTTCTGCGCGCCCGGCGGGTGGGTCGATCATCTCGGCGCCGACTTCCGCCCCGATCGAGCGCCGATCGAGCCACTGCGCCGGCTGCTGCCGGCGCTCCGCGCGGCGGATGTGCCAGTGATCTGGGTCAATTGGGGCAACCGGCCGGACCTCGCCAACATGCCGCCGAACCAGATCCATCTGTACAAGCCGGCCGGCACGGGCATCGGCCTCGGCGATCCCCTGCCCGGCAATGGCGCGCCGGTGTTGCAGAAAGATTCCTGGGCCGCCGCGGTGGTCGACGAACTGGTCCAGGAACCCAACGACATCAAGGTCGATAAATATCGCATCAGCGGTTTCTGGGATACGCCGCTCGACAGCATCCTGCGCAACCTCGGCGTCCGCTCGATATTGTTCACTGGCGTCAACACGGATCAATGCGTGCTGCATTCGCTGACCGACGCCAATTTCCTCGGTTATGGCTGCATCCTTGTGGAGGATTGCTGCGCCACCACCTCGCCCGACTTCTGTACCGAAGCAACCGTCTGGAACGTGAAGAAGTGCTTCGGCTTCGTCACCGATTCCGCCAGCGTGATCGGCGCGCTCGGCAGCCGCGCCGGCGGCTGACGTGACATCCCCCGAAACAGCCGCCAATGCAATGAACGCGGCCGATATCGGCGCCTTTGTGAGCGGACCGCGCGCCAACTTGATGCCCACCGGCTCGGGACAACTCAGCGGGCTCAGCTTCGCGGTCAAGGACCTCTTCGATGTCGCGGGAAGCGTGACCGGCGGCGGCAATCCGGATTGGCGCAGGACGCATCAGGCTGCCGCGCGGTCGGCGCCGGCAGTCGAGACTCTGCTGGCCGCAGGCGCCAGGCTGACCGGCAAGACCATCACCGACGAACTCGCCTTCAGCCTGGAAGGGGTCAATGCGCATGAGGGTACCCCGCTCAATCCGGCCTGTCCGGAGCGGATTCCCGGCGGCTCCTCCAGCGGGTCGGCGGCGGCGGTCGCGGCCGGACTGGTCGATTTCGCGCTAGGCACCGACACCGGCGGATCGGTGCGCGTGCCCGCGAGCTTCTGCGGTGTATTCGGGTTTCGCCCGACCCACGACGCCATCACGCTGACCGGCGTGATTCCGTTCGCACCGTCCTACGACACGGTCGGCTGGCTGGCCCGCGACATGGCGACGCTCGCCAGCGTCGGCGACGTGCTGCTGCCGCCACTGCCATCGACGCCGGTCCGCAGGCTGCTGCTGGTTCGCGACGCCTTTGCACTGGCGGACCAGCCGGTCGCGGCCGTGCTTCGCGCCGCTTGCGAGGCGCTCGGCGTCACCGACGAGATCACGCTGTTCGACGGCCGCGAGCACGAATGGCTCGAGTGCTACCGGGTGCTGCAGGGTGCCGAGATCTGGCGCGAACTCGGCCCGTGGATCACGTCGACCGGTCCGCAATTCGGTCCCGCGATCGCGCCGCGCTTTGCCGATGCTGCCGCGATCACGGCCGCCGAGGTCGCGCGCTGTTCCCCGCTCCGCGCCGAGCTGGCGGCCCATGTCCGCGCGGCGCTTGAGGACGGCGTCGCCCTGGTGCTTCCGACCGCCCCCTGCATCGCGCTGCGCAAGGATGCCGCGGCGGCCGAGATCGGCGCGTTCTATCCCAGGGCGCTGACACTGACCTCGATAGCGGGTCATGCCGGCGATCCGCAGATCACGCTGCCGGTTGCGCTGGTCGATCGCTGTCCCGCGGGGCTATCCATCATCGCTTCGGCGAATCAGGACCGCGCGCTTCTCGCGCTCGACACCCCGTGGGCCAAGTCCATGAGGACGACAAGCTGACATGACCGGTCGACCGCCCGTCGCAAACCACGAGACCAAGCCTTTAGTCGCGCCGCCGCGGCGTCCGCGCCGCTCCGCCGAGCAGAACCGCGCCAAGATCCTGCATGCCGCGACCCTGGAGTTCGCGACCCATGGCTATGCCGGCGGACGCATCAGCCGCATCGTCAAGAAGGCCGGCAGCAATCCGCGGATGATCTATGAGCAGTTCGGCAGCAAGTCCGAGCTCTATGTCGCCACGCTGGAAAGCGCCTTGGGCGGCCTGCGCACCGAGGAGCTCCGGCTCGACCTCGAGCACCTCGATCCGCTGGAAGGGCTGTTGAAACTGTTCGACTTCATGAACGGCCATTTCGAGCGCAACGGCCATCTGGTCAGCCTGCTGCGCACCGAGAACCTGATGAAGGCGCGCTACATGAAGAAGTCGCCCCGCATCCACGAGATGTCCTCGCCGGTACTGTCGATGACCAAGCGCCTGCTCGCACGCGGCGTCGCCGAAGGCAGGCTCGCCGCCGACATCGATCCGTTGCGGCTCTACGTGATGATTGCGGCACTGAGCCAGTTCCACCTCGCCAACGTCCATACGCTCTCCTCCGAGTTCGACTGCGACCTCGCGGACGCCGACTGGCGCGCGAGCCGGCGGGAGGACGCGCGCAAGATGCTCGCGGCCTATCTGGAGCGGGTGGAGGCACCGGCCGGGCGCGCGTGACTCTTTGGAGGGAGGCGCGGTCCGGGCTAAGCACGGCCTTCGAATTTACGCTGCTCCCGCGATCCGAGGATTCGTTACATCACCACCGGCTTATCCGGCAGCTCGTTGCGGCCGGAGACCTGCGGGGGATAATATTTTGCCAGCTCGCGCGATACCGCCGCGATGCCATTGATGACGCCGCTTTCGAACTTCCCGGCCTTGAAATCGCGCTCCATGTCGCGGCAGATCTTTTGCCAGCCTTCGCTGCCCACCTTGCCGTCGATGCCGCGGTCGGCCACGATCTCGACAACGCGGTCGGCGAGCAAGAGATAGATCAGGACGCCGTTGTTGTGCGCGGTATCCCAGATGCGCAGCTGCGCGAAGAGGTCGAGCGCGCGCTCACGCGCCGGCTGGTCATGAAACAGCGGCGCACCGTCGAGCGCGCCTTCGACGACGAAACGCACCTGGCCTGAATGCGTGGCCTCGCTCTGCCTGATCGCCTGCTCGATATGGTCGAGCACCCTGGGCGTGAAGATGCGGCGCACCCGCCAGCGGTGCGCGATGAGATGCCTGCCGATGCGCCCGATCCGCATGTCCTACCAGCTCCCCGAGGCGCCGCCGCCGCCAAAGCTCCCGCCACCGCCGGAGAAGCCGCCACCGCCGCCGCTCGAACTGGAGCCGCCGCCGCTCCAGCCACCACCGCCGGAATAGGATCCGCCGGACCAACCGCCGCGGCCCCTGCCGGATTGAAACCCGGCAGTCTGGCTCGCGGCAAGAATCGTATCGGCGAAAAAGGTGAGCACGGAAATGATCACGCCGAGGCCGGCCGCGAGCAGCGTCCATCCCAGGAGATACCAGGCGAGCGCACCGATCACGCCGCCGGTTGCGGCCGAGCCGATCAGCCTGCCGAATATGCCGCGCAGGATCGTGCCGACGACGGCAATACCGATCAGAACGAAGGGATTGAGCGGATTGAAAAAGCCGATCCAGTCGCCGACATCCGGTCCGTGCGACGCTTCGGGGGCCGGCGCCGGCAGCGGCTCGCCATCGATCACGCCGATGATGCGCGTCAGACCCGCGGCAATGCCGCCGGCGAAATCGCCGCTCTTGAAGTGCGGCGCGATGTCCTCGTCGATGATGCGCCTTGAGGTGACGTCGGTGAGGCTGCCTTCGAGCCCGTAACCGACCTCGATACGCACCTTGTGATCGTTCTTGGCGATCACCAGCAGCGCACCGTCGTCGATCTTCCTGCGCCCGATCTTCCAGGCTTCCGCAACCCGGATCGAATATTGCTCGATGGTTTCGGGCTCTGTCGTCGGCACGATCAGGACCGCGACCTGGCTGCCCTTGCGCGTCTCGAGGTCCTTCAGCCGCTGCGACTGCGTCGCGATCTGGTCGCTGGACAACGTGCCCGTCAGGTCGACGACGCGGCCGGTGAGCGGCGGCACCGCGACGTCGGCCATGGCTGGAATGGCCCAGCACAGCAGCAACGCAAGGAACAGGCCTCTTGCTGCTTTCAACGCCGACACAATGCGCCTCCCGTCACTTGATCGTCACTTGATCGTCATTTGATCGTCACTTGGCGGATGCCGGCGCCGGGTTGAAATCGACCTTTGGTGCGGTCGAGATTTCCTTCTCATTGTCGACCGTGAAGTTCGGCTTCTCCTTGTAGCCGAACGCCATCGCCGTCAGATTGGTCGGGAAGCTGCGGATCGCGACGTTATAGTCCTGCACCGACTTGATGTAGCGGTTGCGCGCCACCGTGATGCGGTTTTCGGTGCCTTCCAGTTGCGACATCAGGTCGTGGAACAGCGCGTCCGATTTGAGCTGCGGGTAGTTTTCGGTCACCACCAGCAGGCGCGACAGCGCGCTGGAAAGCTCGCCCTGCGCCTGCTGGAATTTCTGGAACGCGGCGGGATCGTTCAGCACCTCCGGCGTCGCCTGGACGCTGCCGACCTTGGCGCGGGCGTTGGTGACGCCGAGCAGCACGTCCTTTTCCTGCTGCGCAAAGCCCTTCACCGAATTGACCAGATTGGGCACCAGATCGGCGCGGCGCTGGTATTGATTGACCACCTCGGACCAGTTCGCCTTGACCTGCTCGTCATTGGTCTGGATCGCGTTGTAACCGCAATTGGTCAGGCTCAACGTCATGAGCGCCGCCAGCACGGTGAAAAACCTGCGCATCAAAGTCTCCCGTTACGATATGGCGCGAACCTAGCAGAACAACCGTGTCAGATAAGCGATGAAAGACGGTTTCGGCGGCAATCTTTCCGACCGGGCGCCGAAAAAGTCGTGGCGCTTTGTCATCTGTCGGGGCCCTCCGTCATTCCGGGGCGTACGCAGCACGACCCGGAATCTCGCGCCGCAATCTCCGCCGTCGTCCTCGCGAAAGCGATTACCCATAACCACAGGCCATGGTGGTGAATCACGCTGTCGGCCCGTTCGCATCGCCGGGAGATCACCCGGTATGGGTCCCGGTTCAAGGCCGGGACGACGGCGGATATTGTAGCGCCTGCACCTTAATCTAGCCCTACGTCATCACCCCTGCGCCGCCTTGGCGTCCTGGATCGCTCTCCACAGCTTCGGCGGCGTCAGCGGCGTGGTGAGCTGGGTGATGCCGAGTTCCCAAAGCGCATCCGTCACGCCATTGGCGATGCAGGGCGGCCCGCCGATCGCGCCCGATTCGCCGCAGCCCTTGGCGCCCAGCGGATTGGTGCGGCAAGGCGCGGAGCCATCCAGCGTCACCTCGATCGGCGGAACGTCGTCGGCCCGCGGCACGCAATAATCCTGATAGCTCGCGGTCAGGAGCTGGCCTTCGGCATCATAGGCCACGAACTCGTAGAGCGCCTGCCCGATGCCCTGCGCGACGCCACCATGCACCTGCCCGGTCACCAGCATCGGATTGACGGCAGTGCCGACGTCGTCGACGGTGGTGTAGCGCACCACGCGCGTGACGCCGGTATCGGGATCGATCTCGACCTCGCAGATATGGGTGCCGTTGGGCCAGCTCGGTCCGTCGACCTCGCCCTCGCTGTCGACCGACAGCCGCGCTCCATCCTCCTTGCCCGCGATCTCGAACAGGCTGACGCGCCTGTCGGTGCCGACCACGGTCAGAGTGCCGTCGCGATATTCGATATCTTCCGCCGAGGTCTCCAGCAGGTTCGAAGCCTTGTCGCGGGCCTTGTTGATCATGTCGCTGGCGGACACCGCCACCGCGGTGCCGCCGACGAACAGCGAACGCGAGCCGACGCTGCCGAAACCCACCGCGAGATCGGTGTCGCCCTGCACCACGTCGATCCTGTCCATGGCGATGCCGAGACTCTCGGAGATCATCTGCGTGTAGGTGGTCGCCAGACCCTGCCCCATCGCCATGGTGCCGGAATGCAGGATGACGCGGCCGTCGGCGGTGGCATGCAGCGAGACCTTCTCGGTGTGGGCGCGGCCGCCGGTCCATTCGATATAGCTGGTCAGCCCGCGGCCATAGAGCAGGCCCTTCTTCTTTGCCTCACGCTTGCGCGCGGCAAAGCCGTCCCAGTCGGCGAGTTGCGCGGCGCGCTCCAGCATGTGGGCGAACGCGCCGGAATCGTAAACCTGGCCCGCGGCATTGGTGTAGGGCAGTTGCGCCGGCTTGATGTAGTTCACTTTGCGGATCGCGCGCGGGTCCATGCCGATCTGGCGCGCGGCGGCATCGAACAGGCGCTCGACGATGAACACGGCCTCGGGCCGGCCCGCGCCGCGATAGGCGCCGACCGGCGCGGTGTTGGTCATCACGGTCTTGATCTCGAAATGCACCAGCGGCAGATCGTAGACGCCGGTCTGCACGAAGGGGCCGAGCACCAGCGGGATGATGTTGCCGGCGCCGGTCATGTAGGCGCCGGTGCCGCCGACCGAGCGCACGCGATAGGCCAGCACGCGCCCCTCGGCATCGAGCGCGAACTCGCCGGTCGAGGTCAGGTCGCGGCCATGGGTGCCGCCGACGAACTCGTCGGTGCGATCGCCGCGCCAGCGGATTTTGCGGTTCAGCCTGGTCGCGGCATAAGCCACGATGCCGTCTTCCGGATAGACGTTGGTCTTCTGACCGAAGCCGCCGCCGATGTCGCCGACCAGGACGCGCACGCTGTCCTTCGGCCGCTTCAGGATCGCCTCGGCCAGCACATCGCGGGTCGAGCCCGGGGTCTGCGACTGCACGTGCAGGATCAGCCGGCCGGTTTTCTTGTCGATCTCGGCAATGGTCGAGCGCGGCTCCATCGCCGACGGAATCAGCCGCTGGCTGACGAGATCGAGCGACACCACATGGTCGGCCCTGGCAAACACCTCCTCGACTTTCGCGGCGTCGCCATAGCTCATGGCGGCCACGATGTTGTCTGGCGCCTGATGCCAGACCGCCGGCGCGCCGGGTTTGGTGGCTTCGATCGGATCGACCACCGCCGGCAGCAAATTGTAGTCGATCGCGATCGCTTCCGCGG
>NZ_JBAURI010000007.1:0-1807 GCF_049581145.1 Bradyrhizobium sp. | reverse complement strand
CTGCTGGACCGTGCCGGCGGCTTGCGGCCTTTCGGCGCGCTGCAACGAGCCCTTGAGCTCGGTGTAGACGTCCGTGGTCGGTCCCTCGCTCGATAGACCGTAGCCGGCCTGATAGTTTGATGGCTGGACTTGTGATTGCTGGATTTGGCCGTTATTCGAAGCCGCGTTGTTCGCCGCCATGCGCGCATCGGAGCAGCCGGCGGCGACGATCGCGAGGCCGGCAAACGCGACGATGGCGGGGATATGGCGCAATGAATGTTCCAAGATGATCCCGGGGCGCGACGATCCGCCCATGTTCTAGCGGCAATGGCAAGGCGCGGCAACCGCCAGGCGAACGAATATCGCTGGCACGCCGGCGCGAAAAGCTTCACGGCGGTGATCCATATCAGGGCTTCTCGAGCGCCGCCTGGCTTCGAGGGCGATGGCGCCGCGACGAGCCTGAAATCCCCGGACCACGTCGTGTTTCCAGAGTCCAGACGCCGAGGCGCAGCTATCGCCGCTGGGCACCATGCTGGCGCTGACGCCGGTCGAGAGTGCCCACCAGTCGGGTCATGGCACATTCACAGCCGGCATGGGCGCGGTCGGCCGCGGCGTAAAGCGAGGATGTCCCTGCACCACGGCGATGAGCGCCAGGCCAGCAAGAATCGCGATTGGGAGACCACCACGCATGTCGAATCCATAGCACGGAACCGGACATCCGGGCTGTGAAGCAGATCACCCCGGGCCATCCGCAACGTTCGGCTTGTTCTAATACCCGGCGGGCGCCATTTCGGTGGCGTCCAGATTGATGAACGGTGCCGCGGTGACCGGCGCGGGTTGAGCGACCGTCCTGCGTTCATCACGCATCCTTGCGAAGCTCGACATCCGGCTGGCCTCCACCGCGTGCCGCCTGGCGCGATGCATCGTCGCGGCGCTGGCAGAAGCGCAAAAGGCCAGCAACAGGCTCAGAACCACAACAGACCTCATGGCGTTCTCCATTTCTTGTACCAACTGAAGTGGACGGCTGATGTGCGCATGGCCACTCGTGGCACCAAGGCGGACGCGGCTTCACGATTGGTCAAATCGGCGGGATCGTGGCGGATGGCCGATGCCGCCCGCCGGAGCTTCATCTTGATGCGCGCCACCGTCTCCATGTTGCGACGCGGAGTGGTTGATGACGCACTGCCGCTGGCGGGAGATCCTCCGCTTGTGTCCAGAGCTTGCCCTCTGGATCGGCCGACAATGTCGCGGCTGTCACGGTCCGCCCCGGCTGTCGCCGACGGGAGAGCTCCTGCCCGCCGACCGCAATGCCTCCATGATTTCGTGATCAGGGTCGCGGCATCGCAGGAGTAGCGCATGAAGCTTTTGTTCGCCGCGGCAGTCGTCGCAATCGCATCGCTCAGTTTCCTGGCCGAGCCTGCCTTCGCTCAGAGCCAGGACAAGATGCCGACCATGGAACAAATGATGGACGCCAAGACTCCGGACCAGATCGAGAAGGAACGGGCGGCCGACAAGGCCTACAAGGAATCGCTGAAGAAAATACCGGATGCCAAGACGTCGTCTGATCCGTGGGGTAGCGCGCGCGGCTCGGACGCGCCCAAGACCGCAGCGAAGACCCCTGCGACGAAGAAGCCGATCGCCAAGGCCGGCGTCACCGCAAATTAGAGCCCTCCCCCGATGCCTCCTTGCGCGCGCTGGACGCGGCCGTTCGACGTTCGCCCCACGCCGGGCTCATTGTGCGATCGGGCTGATGCCGGCCATCGCGCGCTTCGAGCCGACCGCACGATCAAGCCTTGACCCTCGGATCAAACTTGCGGAAGGTAAGCGC
>NZ_JBAURI010000006.1:0-1894 GCF_049581145.1 Bradyrhizobium sp. | reverse complement strand
GAAAAATGGGAGGGGCTTCATGAAGCTATTTTTGGCTACCCTCGCTATCGCCTGCGCCCTGGTATTGTCTTCCTGCGCGACGCAACCAAGTGCGAGTGGCTACGACGCGCCGGGCTTCTTGTTGGGTCTTGTACACGGCTTCCTGTGCCTATTTTCTCTCATAGGTAGCTTCTTTTGGGATGTTCGAGTTTGCGAATATCCGAACGCAGGGAGATGGTACGATGCTGGATTTGTACTAGGCGCAGGTTGCTTCTTTGGCGCGGTAAGCCATCCCTTTGAGGAGGCCTACGTGCTCGGCTATGCAGACGGCGAGGCCGCAGCAAAGTCGCGCGACAATAAAGCCACCGACTAGCCCAACTTTCTCATGAGAAAGTTGGGCTAGAGCGATGCGTCTGCTTGCGCAGACCGAATGCGACGTCGAGCGCCCATCTCCAGCGCTGGGTGTAGCTCGACATGGTCAGGTTGATGTATTCCTGAGCCATCTGGCTGATGTTGTTGTTGGTCGAACGCGCCAGGTCTCCGAGCATGTGCGCCGGAATCCGGAAGATGCGGGTGATCTCCTGGATCTGCAGGTTGCGCGCCTGGATGAACTCCGCGTCGGACGCGCTCAGTGTGGTCGGCTGGTACTTCAGGCCCTGCTCGAGGACCAGGATCTTGCCGGCGTTCTGCAGCCCGCTCTTCTGCGTCTTCCAGTCGGCCGCCATGCGCGCGGCGGCTTCGGGCGAAAGCCTCTGCTCCGTGGTCAGGATGCCGCTGGTGTTGGCGCCCTGGCTCATATACTGCGCGGCCTGCCGCTCATAACCGAGCGACAGCGCGATGGCTTCCTTGGCGAGCACGATGCGCGATGCGCCCAGCAGCCCGTTCATCGAAAAGCCCTTGACGTGGATGATGTCCGCGGCAGGGACCAGGAACGGTTGGCCGGCGAGCTCGGCCCGCATCTTCAGGCCGTTCGGCGTGACGCGATAAAACAGTCCGCCGTCCGGCGATTCCCAGAGCGCGACCCAGTCGACGTTGACTGGAACCAGGCGTATCGTGACGCCGCGGCCGTTCTTGATCCGGACCGCGTAGGCATTGCCCCGCATCACGAGGCTGAACTGCATCATCTCCGCAAACTCGAAATAATCCTCCCAGTCGTTCGGCTGGTAGAGCAGCGGGGAGTATTCTCCCATCCAACACTATCTGCTGTGATTGTTATTGTTACAGCCCCTGTTAGCTATTCAGATAACAAGGCAACAAATAATTTTCTGAGACGAGCCGGGTGGGGCCCACGCCATGAGCCTGATAGCCGGCATCAGACTCAAACAAGCCAGAGACACCAGCGGCCCGATATCGTTCGCCTCACGCGATGAAGTTGACCACGCCGCCCTCAACGCGCAGCGCGGCGCCATTGGTGGCGGAGGCCTGGTTCGACGCGACATAGACCACCATGTTGGCGACCTCATCGACGCCGGCGAACCGCTGCAGCAGCGAGGTCGGGCGATGCTGCTTGACGAAGTTCGCAGCCGCCTCCTCGAGCGACTGGCCGTTCTGCCTGGCGAGGTCCTGCACGAAGGTCTCGACGCCGTCCGACATCGTCGGGCCCGGCAGCACCGCGTTGACGGTCACCGCGGTGCCGCGCGTCAATTGCGCGAGCCCACGCGAGATCGCAAGCTGCGCGGTCTTGGTGGTGCCGTAGTGGATCATTTCGGCCGGAATATTCAGTCCCGATTCCGAGGAGATGAAGACGATCCGGCCCCAGTTGCGCTTCAGCATGCCGGGCATGTAGGCCCGCGACAGCCGCACACCCGACATCACATTGACCTCGAAAAAGCGGCTCCAGTCCGCGTCGGGGTTATCGAAGAACGCTTTCGGCTCGAAAATCCCGGCGTTGTTGATGAGGATATCGACCTCCGGC
>NZ_JBAURI010000005.1:0-6145 GCF_049581145.1 Bradyrhizobium sp. | reverse complement strand
GTCTACCGCAGCGGCACGCTCAGTCTTGCGCGCGGCTCGCAACTGGTCGGCGTGCGCGGGGCGACAAAGCTTATCTTCACCGGCGGCGCGTCACTGGTGCTGGGCGAAGGTGTCGACAATGCCACGCTGATGGGACTGACGTTCGACGGCGGCGGCATTGCCCTGCCGGCCCGGCGCGGGCTGATCCATTGTCCCGGCGGGCGCGACATCAGGATCACCGATTGCGAGATCACCGGCAGCAGCGGCTGCGGCATCTGGCTCGAGCAGGTCTCGGGCGAGGTTAGCGGCAACATCTTCACCGACATCGTCGCCACCGCGCTGGTGTCGTTCGATGCGCTCGGGCTCATCGTATCACGCAACACCATTTCCGGCACAAGCGACAACGGCATCGAGATCCTGCGCACCGCGATCGGCGACGACGGCACGCTGGTCACAGATAACCGCATCGAAGACATCAAGGCCGGTCCCGGCGGCTCCGGGCAATATGGCAACGCCATCAACGCGTTTCGTGCCGGCAATGTGATCGTGCGCGGCAACCGCATCCGGAATTGCGACTATTCCGCGGTGCGCGGCAATTCGGCATCGAACATACAGATCACCGGCAACAGTGTCAGCGATGTCCGCGAAGTGGCGCTGTATGCGGAATTTTCCTTCGAAGGCGCCGTGATCGCCAACAATACCGTCGATGGCGCGGCGTTCGGCGTCTCCGTCTGCAACTTCAACGAGGGCGGACGCATCGCGGTGGTGCAAGGCAACGTCATCCGCAATCTGCTGCCGAAGCGCCCGATCGGCACCGCGCCGGACGATGACGCCGGCATCGGAATCTATGTCGAGGCTGACGCGTCGGTGACCGGCAATGTGATCGAGAACGCACCAGCGTTCGGCATCGTCGCCGGCTGGGGCAAATATCTGCGTGACGTCGCCATCACCGGCAATGTGATCCGCAACAGCCTTGCCGGCATCGGCGTGTCGGTCGTGGCAGGCGCTGGCACCGCGCTGGTCAACAACAACATGATTTCCGGGACGCCGCGCGGCGCGGTGGTTGGGCTCGATCATGGCCGCGCCATCACACAGGATCTGTCCGCCGCGGGCGCGGAGCGCCATGCGCAGGTCGTGATCGGCAGCAACGCGGTGCGGTAGTTCTCTCAGAGCGTGAGGCGAAGCAGCGGGTAGCGTTGCTCGATCGTGGCCAGATCCGGCACCGGAGCAAACGCATCGATCATGGCGCGCTCCAGCGCCGCCAGATCGACCGGCGCGGCCCGCGGCTCCTGTTCTGGTGCTGCAAGCTCCGCCTCCTCGGCGGCTGCCGAGTCGGCCGGCGGCTCGGTGCCGAAAAGGGCTTCGGTGATCGGCGCGATCATGAGTGGCGCAGCGGGGACCGGGGTCTCAGCGCGCGGCGCAATCGCGATGGGTGCGATGGCTGCCATCGCGACGCGTGGCGCAACCGCGATCGGTATCTCTGCACGTGGCGCAAGGGCGATTGGCTCGACAGGGACTGGTATCTCGATACGCGACGCGGCGGCGATCGGAGCCGGGCGCGGCGCAAGCTTCGGTAGCCCTGACAGCCGCGGCGGCGCCGACCATGATGCCGCGATCGGCGCCGATTTAGGCTGGGCATGAGACTCCGACAGGCTGCGCCAAGTATCCACCGCCAGCTTGGCTTCCCTGATGTTCTCCAGAAACGCGAGCTCGCTATAGTAGCGGCGCCAGCGGCCGCTCTCGAACATGCGTGTCAGATATTCCAGCCGATGCTCGGCAAGCTCGCGCCAGCACGCGAGGAGATCGCGGCCAGGGGCCACGTCTGTTTGAAGTGTCATGAACCAGCCCGCAGAAAGAGAAACGGACGCAGCACCCGACGCAGACGAATCAACCCACTTGTGTCGGGATTATGTTGTGAAAAACATTTCTGCTGTCTAGCGACGTTTGCGCAACACGATCATAAGCGTGCACAACCCGTGGTTACACGGGTCAACCACGTGCCTACTCTTCGGAGCGCGAAGAGTTGTCGCCAGAACCGGAAGACCCGTCCGGGGGGACAACCGGACGGGTCAAGCCATACGGGCGCTTGGGGTGGATGGGCGCTCGCGCCTGATATAGCCGTGGGGAGGGAATTTCCGCTCCCACGTCAATTGGTCGCCGAGGGTACCCAGGACGTTCAAAACGCCCGGCGATTTTTTACGATCGGGCGAGCAATTTTTCCGCGCAAGCTTATCGCTCGGCGGGCCGAACCGCATCACTGGCTGCGGGCTTGTCGGATGCAACGACGTCCGCTGCGGCGGGCGCCAGCGCGCGAAGCGCTGGATTTTCCTGCGGTTCTGCAGGCATTCTGTGGGGTTTGACGGTTTCCTTGGCAGTTTCCTTGGCAGTTTCTTTGGCAGTCTCCTTGGCCGGCTCCGAGGCCGTGACCGGGGTCGAGGGCGCGACGATCGCGGCCTCGACCGCCGCATATGCGTCGGCCTCGCCTGCGCCGAACAGGTCATCACGAGCCGGTGATGCCAGCCCGCGTGCGGTCTTCACCAGGATCGTGCGCAATTGCTCCGGCTTCAACGCGGGATTGCGCTCCAGCACCAGCGCGGCCAGGCCGCTGACGAATGCCGCAGAGAATGAGGTCCCCGACGTCATCTGGTATTTCTGGTCCGGCGCTGGCAGAAATATATCAACGCCGGGCGCGGCCAGCGCGATGTAGTTACCGCGATTCGAGGCGCTGAACAGCTGGTCGTGCTCGTCGGTCGCACTGACGGCGATCACGTTCGGATTGGCGGCGGGATAGAGCGGCGGCGATTTGGCGCCGGCGTTGCCGGCCGCGGCCACCAGCACGATGCCTTTGCTCGCAAGCGCCGCAGTCGCCCGCTCGATCAAATTGTCCTTCGGACCGGCGAAGCTCATGTTGACGATCTGCGCGCCATGCGCTGCGGCGTAGTCCATCGCCTTCAAGATCACGAAGGAGTTGCTCTGTACACCGCTCGACGCCACGCCAAAGGCGCGGATCGCCAGAATCCGCGCAGCCGGCGCGCTGCCCATCAGCCGCGCATGGGCAGCGATCGCACCGGCAATGCCGGTGCCATGCGCATGCGGACCTTCCTTGCTGCCGAGCGCGTCATAGGATTCGACGATCGAATTGGTGAGCTCCGGGTGCTTGGCGTCGATTCCGGAATCGATCACCGCGATGGTCACGTTGGTGCCGTGAGCCAGCGTATGCGCCTCGGGCAATCGCAGTTTTGGCAAGGCGTATTGCGCGGGATCGCCCTCGGCCAGGGCAACCTTGTGCTCCGTCTCTTTCTGCTCTTGCAGCAGATAGCGGAAGTTCGGCTGTACTGAACGTACGCCGGCATCGGCCGCAAACTCGCGACTCACCGTCTCGAGCGGCCGGCGATCGGCGATGCGGAACAGGCCGACGGTCGCACCGATGAGCGGAAAGTTCTGCGACCCGATCCGCATCAGCCGGTGCCGCCGCGCCAGTTCGTCAGCCTGCGCATCCGACAGCGCACCGTCGATCTCGGCCACTAGTTCATTGGCAATGGTGCGGATAGCGCGGTCTGACGCGGCCTGCGCATCGTTGCGCGGAGCGCCTGTCGTCTTGGCCTTGGCTGTGCGGCGGCGGCTCGGCGCTGTCGAGGCCGCCACGTCCAGGCATCCGCCGGCGATGCCGCGATCTGCGCCGCCGCAGCCCGGATAGAGGTTCGGGGAATAGTAGACGTAAGGAGGGTGCGGATTGAATCTTGCCGGGAGCCTTGCCGTGAGCCTTGGCGGCAGTATCGGCGTCAGCCTTCCCGTCAGTCTTGGCGGCAACGGCCGGACGGTGGTCACCGTGCGGCCGACATTGTTGACCGCGCCGCCCGGAATGTTGGCATTGATGTTGCTGTCGCTGATCGTCGGGGCGCGCGCGCCGACATTGAGGCTCGGCGTGCGCATGAAACCTTGCGCATGGACGGCGGGACCTGCGAGGAAGGCGGCCGCCGCCAATGCCATCGCGGCCAGCGCCCACGCGGCATGCCGTGCCCTCATCCGCCGGCGCGCGACATCAAAACGCATGGGGACCTCGGATTCCAAAAGGAGGGTCGCGGCCTCAGGGCGTCGCGACCGCAAGCTTGACGATCTTCTCGCGCTGCAACCGGCTCAGCAGGCTGGCGACTTCGTCCTGGGTCATCGCCTTACTGCCGAACTGCAGACGAAACATGCCCCCCTTGACGCCATCGATGATCGTGGCCTGATAGGCGTCAAGCAATGCCATGATGTCGGCGACCCGCGCATCCGGGGCGAAGCGGACCAGCGCACGTGGCGGCGTCGCCAGACCCAGTTCGCGCGTCACTGCTGGCTCGTCGGGACTCAACGAGGCCGTCTGATAGATGGTGGACTCGTTCTTGATCAGGACCGCACCGATCACCCCTGCCTGCAGCAGCAGCAGAACCGCCCCCAGGCTCGCCGACCATGCCAGTGTCCGCGGCGAGAGGCCGGCGAAAAAGCCGGCGATACGCGTCGAGATATCGAGCGAGCGTCGCTGCTCGGGCGTCGGTTCAGTCTCGATGGCCGCAAATAGTCTATGCATGGCGCGTGCGGACGGTGCGCCGAGGCTTTCATTGAGACCGATGGTTTCGGTGTATTCTTCGCGGATCACGGCATATTGCCGGGCGAGCTCAGGATCGTGGGCGAGCGCGTCCTCGACACGGCGCGCATCGCGCGCACTTAGCGTGCCAGCGGCATGCCAGGGCAGCAGCATCTCCATTTCACTGGGTTCTTGGTCCAGCATCCTGTTGCTCAATGCCATCACGGCCAGCCTCGTTCCACGCCGGCTGCCTTGAGCAGTTCGGCCAGTTTCTTGCGCGCATAAAACAGCCGCGTCTTGACGGTGTTTTCCGGTATCCCGACGATTTCGGCCACTTCCTCCACGGACTTCTCGTGGTAGTAGACGAGATCGACGATCTCCCGATGTTCCGGCGAAAGCGATATCATGCACTTCCGCAACGCTTGACCCGTATCCTTCTTCTGCACCGTCACTTCGGGATCGTCTGACGTGTCCTCGATCGCGTTGGCAGCCTCGTCTTCCAGTTCGGCATCCTTCCTGCGCCGCAGCGCAGACAGGGCCTTGAATCGCGTTATTGCCAGGAGCCAGGTCGAGACGGCGGAGCGGCCTTCAAACTTGCCAGCCTGACGCCACACATCGAGGAAAACCTCGCTGATGAGGTCTTCCGCGACCTGTTCGTCTCGCACAAGCCGAAGCCCGAAGCGATACACCCTGACATGGTGCCTTCCGTACAGCACCTGCATGGCGAGCCGGTCGCCTTGAGCGATCCTGCCGATCAGGGATTCATCCGTAACCGCTGTCGCGCTCAATGGCCGTCTCGCAGAGTTGGTCGAAGCGGACCGGCTGATGGTTCGACGGCTAGGACAAAATTCTTGATTTTATCCGAAACTATCGCCGCCGTATGTGATCTACCGCACAAAAGGGGATTTTCGAAAGAACGAGATAAAGAACGAGATGGAAAACAAAACATAAAAAAATCAAACGTCATGACACGAAAATACCTTCGTTAACAGCCTCGCTCCGCCGCCGGGCTTATCGAGCCTCGGTTGCGAAAAAGCAGCTGCGAGCCCCGCCGGCTCGCCGCCACGATCTGAGGCGTCCTTCCGGACCGGCTAATTTCCATTGCCAATCAATGGCGACCGCCATTTGTCGGCCCTGCGTCCACACTGAAAGATACCAAACCTAAAGGCTTTACCACTTATTTTTGGGCGCCGAGTTCCATCAATGGCGAGAGTATGGGCACGTCTGCGTCGCCTTTTCTAAACCCGATTGCGGCTGAGCTGGAGAGCGTTGGCGCACAACCGACGGCTCAGGTTCTGTCGCGCAGGTTGAGACAACGCCGCCAGATTCAGCTCATGATTGCGGCGAGCTATCTGCTGGATGCCATCATCCTGTGGGTCTACGCGCGTGCCGGCACGATCCCGGTCAGCATCAGTTCCGCTTACGCTGCCTGTGGGTTGCTCGCGGTAGCGGTCTATCTGCTACTCTCGGAAGCCGGATTCACCGAACGCTTCAAGGATCATTACTTCGTCGCGCCGCAACTGGCTACCGGCATGGCGATGATGCTGGTCTTCGCCTATCTCGTGCCCGAGGTCGGCGTGATGTTTCTGTGCACGCTGTTTC
>NZ_JBAURI010000004.1:0-9226 GCF_049581145.1 Bradyrhizobium sp. | reverse complement strand
GGTAGGCGCGGCCCGCCGCTGTCAGCACCAGCCTGTTGGCCTTGCGCTCGAACAGCGCGACGCCGAGCCGCTCTTCCAGCAGATGTACCAGCCGGCTGACCGCGGCCGCCGAGACGTTGAGTTCGCTTCCCGCGGCGGCGAAGCTGCCGCCACGGGCCGCCGCCTCGAATGCCTTGATGCCGTTGAGAAACAGGAGCCGTCGCAATTGACCACCCTCAGGAAAGCTGACGCCAGGGCGAGATAACTCCGTTTGCGCGGCGACCACAAGCGGGCGAGAAGCCGGTCGCGAAACTCGGGAGCAATCCGATGACAGAGACGGCGGACCCGCTGGTGCTTGATTTCGTCGAATGGATCGCGCGCGAGCCGCGGGCCTATTCGGAGGTGATCGGGACCTGGAAGACCTCCTGTCCGCGGCTGACGATTTGGGAGGACGCCGCCGATCGCGGCTATGTCGCGCGCGAGGCGATCGCAGGCTTCGGGCTGATCGTGACGGCCACCGAGGCTGGCGAGAAACTGCTGCGCGCGCACGGCCGTATCGCCTGACCAAGGCGCGCAGAGGCGCAACGGCCGCGATCACTTTTCGGCCGGCATGCGGTCGTGGCCATTGACTCAACCCCGGTTGACGGCAACATTCATGCAATCGCATCCATTTCGCGGATGCATGAAATTCCATCGCGAGGAAGCGCCGCCATGATCGATCTGTATTATTGGACAACGCCGAACGGCCACAAGATCACGATGTTCCTGGAAGAGACGGGTTTGGAATACAAGATCTTTCCGATCAACATCGCCAAGGGCGAGCAGTTCAAGCCGGAGTTTCTGGCGATCGCGCCGAACAACCGCATTCCCGCGATGATCGATCATGCGCCGAAGGGCGGCGCCAAGCCGATCTCGATCTTCGAATCCGGTGCGATGTTGTTGTATCTCGCGGAAAAGACCGGACAATTCCTGTCCGCCGACATCCATGCCCGTTATGACGCGATCCAGTGGACATTCTGGCAGATGGGCGGCCTCGGGCCGATGGCCGGCCAGAACCATCACTTCCGCAACTACGCGCAGGAGAAAATCCCCTACGCCATCGACCGCTATGTCAACGAGACCAACCGACTCTACGGCGTGCTCAACAAGCGCCTTGCCGATCGCGCGTTCATCGCCGGCGATTATTCCATCGCCGACATGGCCTGCTACCCCTGGGTCGTGCCCTACAAGAACCAGGGCCAGGACATCGACCAGTTCCCGCATCTGAAGCGCTGGCTCGAGACCATCGGCGCCCGGCCGGCGACGGAACGCGCCTACGCCAAGGCCAAGGAGGTCAATCCGAATTTCGGCCAGCCTGCCATCCGCACCGAGGAGGAGCGCAAGATCCTGTTCGGCCAGACCGCATCGGTGGTACGGTAAGTCGGCGAAAAGCATTTGCCATCATGGCCGGGCATAGCCGTAAAGGACGGCGTCGGTTCTGCTCGCCTGTGTCCCGGCCATCTATGTCGTGGTTGGGAAAAAAGGCGTGGATGCCCGCGACAGGCGCGGGGATGACGGTTACGTAGAGCAACGACGGGGGTGGAAGGAACTGATAGCTCCGCTTGCGCTGCTCGCTCTGACGGTCGTATGGAATGACGATCGTGTGGTCGCGCTAGGAGCGTTCAATGCCACTCAAACTCTTCGAGCTCGTCGGTACCGACGAGACCCGGCCGTTCAGTCCGTTCTGCTGGCGGACGCGGATGGCGCTGGCGCATAAGGGGCTGTCGGCGGATTCGATCCCATGGTGCTTCACCGAGAAGGGCGCGATTGCGCCGTACAAATCCGAGAAGGTGCCGGTGCTGCTCGATGGCGACAATTCAGTCGCGGATTCCTGGGCGATCGCGACCTATCTCGAAGACAATTATCCGGACCGGCCCTCACTGTTCGGCGGCGACGGCGGCCGCGCCATGGGTCGGATGCTGAACTGGTGGGCCGATATCGCCGTGGTCGGCGGCATGTTCCCACTGATCGTTGCCGACATCCCGGCGCATCTGAAGCCGCACGATGCGGACTATTTCCGCAAATCTCGCGAGGCGCGCTTCGGCAAGCCGCTGGAAGAGGTCGTCGCCGGCCGCGAGAAATCCGTCGTCGGCTTCCGCAAGGCGCTCGATCCGATGCGGCTGACCCTGAAGACCCAGGCTTTTCTCGGTGGCGCGGCGCCGAACTATGCCGATTACATCGTGTTCGGCGGCTTCCAATGGGCGCGCGTGGTCAGTCCCTTCAGGCTGCTGGAGGACGCCGATCCGATCTACGCCTGGCGCGAGAGGGTGCTCGACGCCTTCGATGGCCTTGCGCGCAGGTCGCCGGGCTATCCGGTTTAGCGCTCAATTGCCGCGATAGCTCAGCCGGCGCCGCGCGATCCAGGCCGCGAGGCCTTCGCCGAGATCGTGGCTCGATACCAGCGCCGCGAATTGTTCGCTCTCGACCTGCAATCCTTCGGCGATGGCCATGTTAAGCCCGCGCGTCACGGCGGTGATGACACTGCCGACAGCAAGCGGCGAATGCCGCGTGATGCGTAGCGCGAGCCGGCGCGCCGCCGGCATTAACTCGTCATGTGGCACGACGGCGTTGACAAGCCCGGCTTCAAGCGCCCGCGCCGGCGAAAACGGATCGCCGGTCAGCAGCAATTCGAGCGCGCGCTTGCGCCCGGCGAGCCGCGGCAGCCGCTGCGTGCCGCCGAAGGTCGGCGGCATGCCGAGATTGATCTCCGGCTTGGCGAACATCGCCCGGTCGCTCGTGACCGCCAGATGCACCGCCTCGGTGATCTCGCAGCCGCCGCCGAAGGCGATCCCGTTGATGGCGGCGATCACCGGTTTCCTGAAGGCTTCGAGCCGCGCGGTCATGGCCTGGCCGCGGCGAACGAAGTCCCGTAAGGCCGTGTTCGCGCCGAGGCGCACGCTGTCGGCAAATTCATGGATGTCGGCGCCGGCCGAAAACGCGCGCTCACCCGCGCCGGTGAGAATCACCGCCCGGATACGGGTGTCGGTTTCGATCTGGTCGAGGGCCGCCATCAGGCGGTCGATCAGATCGTAGTTCAGCGCATTGAGCCGCTCCGGGCGGTTCAGCGTGATCAGGGCGATGGCGTCGTCGATGTCGAGCAGAATGGCATCGGACATTGCAGCCTCCGGCGATTGCAAGCAGCGCGGCAGCTTAGGCCGGCATCGCCCGTTGTGTATATTCACTGGTTAGTATACATCGTGTGCATGGCACGCCCCTCCGACCCGACCCGTGAGCGCATCATTTCCGCGGCCAGCAAGCTGTTCTACGCCGAGGGCATAAGGGCGGTGAGCGTCGATGCGGTGGCGGCCGAGGCCGGCCTCACCAAGCGCACGCTGTATTATCATTTCAGGAGCAAGGACGATCTGGTGGCGGCCTATCTCGCCGCCCGCGACCAGCCGAACCTTGCTCTGTTTCAGCGCTGGTTCGCGGAGGCCGATGGCGATTTGCCGGACAAGGTGGAGGCGATCTTCTGCCATCTGGCGCGATCGGCACGGCATCCGAAATGGAAGGGCTGCGGCTTCCTGCGGACCTCCGCCGAACTCGCCAACCAGCCCGGCCATCCCGCGATCAGGATCGGCGCGGCGCACAAGAAGAAGTTCGAGAATTGGCTGCGCGCGACCTTCGAGGCCGAGGGCGTCGAGGCCGCATCGGTGCTGGCGCGCCAGATCCTGCTGCTGCTGGATGGATCATTCGCCGTGGTGCAATTGCACCGCGACCCCAGCTACATGGAGACGGCGGGCCGGGCGGCGCATGCTCTGACCGCGGCGGCGCTGCCGGCGCGACCGACATCGCGCGCGTCGCGCCGCCGATCCAAGACATGAACAAAAGACATAGACAGAAGATATATTTTCCCGCGCGCGCGACGATGGCCTCCTCCGCGAGGCCGGCGCGCGCCGGCTGCAGGGACAGGAGCGAGATTTGCGGAACCGACAATTGATTTGCAGGATCGCCTTGACGATGGGTCTGCTTCTGACAGCGGCGCCCTTGGCGCGCGCCCAGACATCCCAGGAAGCCTGGGACGAAAATCACGACGGCATCTACACCTGCAATGAATGGAAGAGCTATCTCGACCGTGTCTTCACGCTGGCCGATCGCAATCACAACGGCTCGCTCGACCAGGCCGAGTTCGCAAGCGTGCGCAAAGCCGGCGGCGCCTTGGCGGACGCGGATTTCGGATATTTCGACGAAAACCAGGACGGCAAGATCACGCGTGACGAGTTCGTCGGCAAGCCGAGCGAGTTCATCCTGCGGTACGACAAGAACGGCGATTGCCGGGTCACGCCGGAGGAAATCAAGGCCGGCAACGCGCCGAAAGAGATGGGGCCGGCCCAACCGACGCACGACCGGTTTCATCAATGACGAAGATGCCATCGCTGCGTGAGCTGTCGCCGCAGGATGAGCGCGACAGCGACCTGCATCACGGCTATTGGAGCGGTCGGTCTTTCGGAAAGCCAACCGTCTGCGACAGCAATACCTGCTGGTCGTGGCTCAGGCCCAGCGCGTTGGCGATGGCGTCGCGATCGATCCAGGCGCGGATCACGGTCGCGAGCCCGTTGCTGGCCGCGAACAGATAGACGTTCTGCGTGATCGCGCCGGCGGCGACCGAGGCAAAGCTCTCGCGCTGTGCGACGGGAACCAGCTTCATGCGGCTGTGGTCGGCGACATAGACGAGATCGAGCGGCGCCCGGTCGACAAAATCCTGATAGCCGGTCACCCGACGCACGTCGCCACCGGCCGCGAGCTGCAGCGCATTGGCGGCGGCGTCATGGAGATAGGCGCCTGAGGGCAGCGCGACATAGATGTCGATCTCCTGCACGTTGAGCGCGGACGGCGCGGTACGCCTGCCGTCGGCGCGGTTGATGCCATTGGCGGCCCACAACAGGCTCGCCAGCATCGGCAGCGGGATTGTCCGGGCTGAAAATTCGCGCATCGATCGGCGCTGCGCCATCGCCTGCATGAGTGGCAGCCCGCCGGACCTGTCGGGCTCCGGCAGCGCGATCTTCGGTGGGCCATCGCCTTGCGCCGGCTTCGGCCGCAACTGCCCCATGGCGCCCGGCGCCAGCTTGGTCAGCATGTTCAATGTGTCCTGCCGCGGCCGGGATGGGCTGGACGAGCCCGGGTGGTCACGCGGCGCGCGGGTCTTCCAGATTGGCCTCGATCAGCGTCGCATCGCCCTGGCTTGCCAGTTCCACCGCGCGCTCGGGATCGGACCCCCGAACCTCGAGCAGCGCGCAGTCCTCGATCTCGCCATCGATCAGCAGGCTCTGCGCGGTCCGGAATCGCTCCACCGCCGCCTTTCGCGAGCCGAAAGCCCTGAAGTTGAAATCCTCCTCGGGTCGTTTGAGCCGGAGCACGAACATCGCTGCCTCGCTGCTTGAATACAGCCATCAAACGCCAGGTCCGGCGAAGGTGCCTTGCTCCAGATCAAAGTTTCTTAAGCCGCGGATCCGCGATCCGCGCCGCGTCGACAGGCCGGGACATTCCGCTCACTTGCGACATTGGTTCAAACGACAGAACCAAATCCGCTGACGAGTATGGCGAGCAGCGGTGCAGCAAACGCCAGGCTGGTCCAGCGGTGAAGCTTCAGCAGCATTGGCTTGATCATGTTGGCCTCCAAAACGGCACCGAAACTGGCGTGGACCGCGCCGCAGAACAAATAATGCTTTGTCCATGTTGCGTCGACGATGCATTGACGCAGAACGACTGTGCTCGCACGGGTCTGCATGTTTTGCAGGCGATCGTTGACGCGGCGTTGATGGAGAGTTTGTTAGTTGTGCTCGGTCAGCCGGATCGGCGATCGAGCGCGCCCTGCTGTCGCAGCAGCTTCAACGCCGCGTTAAGATCGGGCAGCACTGCGGCGCATTTCGCGCGCGACTGTTCGGTCGGCGGCACGAGGTCTGGCACCATGATCGTGACCGCGCCCGCGGCATGCGCGGCGGCGACGCCGGGATTTGAGTCCTCGATGGCCACACAGGATTGGGGCTTGACGCCGAGGCGGGCTGCCGCCAGCAGAAACAGGTCGGGGCTTGGCTTGCCGCGGATGACGTCGTCTCTGGTCAGGATCATCTCGAACCGCGAATGGATACCGGCAAGCGCGAGATGATGATCGGCGGTGCGCCGCGACGATGAGGTGACGATGGCCATCGGAGTGCAGGCGTCCTGCAGCGCATCCAGCAATGCGATGGCACCGTCCTTCAGCGGCAGCCCGGCTTTCAGGATTTCATCGCGCCTGGCGCCGAAGGCGCGATTGACATCGGCGAGCGGAAAATCCTCGCCGTAACGCTCGCGGAGCATGATGTCGCATTCCGGGCCGGGAATGCCGACCATGGCGTGACAAAGCGTGGCAATGCCGTCGGTGTAACCGAGCGTGGTCAGGGCCGTGATCAGGCTCTCGAAGTACACCCTCTCGGTGTCGAGCAGCGTGCCGTCCATGTCGAGCAGGACCGCGTCGATGGTCCAGCGATCTTTCATGATGCGCCAGTGTCATCACGCGTCGTTGCGCTCGATGCCTGGTCTGCCGCCTGACGCAGGCATGCGGAACACAGACAATCCTCGCCGTCGACGGGCATTGGCAGCCGCGCGCTCTCTTCGGCGCACCAGCAGGGTCCTTCGGGATTGCACATGAATTCTGTTCCGCATCGGGAACAGGCGACACCGCGAGCGCGTGGCGTTTCTGTCTGATTTGTCATGTTGTTGCGCGAAGAATCGCCGCCTTTTTCATATCGGGTTCATCTCAGTCGGCCGTATAGTTTCGAGAACGAATATACGCGCAGTAGACTGCCCGAGGGAAATCCGAATGGCTCGCGATTCGCAAAATGCGCTGGTTGCGCTCAATCGGTTCGGGTTCGGCGCGCGCGGCGGCGCATCCGGCGACTTCGTCAACGCGGCGTCCGATCCGCGCGGCTTCGTCAAGTTCGAGCTGACGCGGCCGAACGGCGCGCTTCTCGAATTGCCGGGGTTGCAATCGACGCCGGAACTGGCGAAGGCCGTGTTCGCCTACCAGGACGAAGTCAAGCAGATCCGAGCGGCCGCGAAGGCGGCGGCAACGCCGTCGGAAGCCTCGCCGCAGGCCTCGCCGCTGCCCGACAACACATTGCGGCGAAACCTTTCGCTCAGCACCGTTGCCGCCGACATTGGCGGACAAGGTTTGGGCGGACAAGGTTTGGGCGGACAAGGTTTGGGCGGACAAGGACAGGCGCCCGAGATGAAGCCGGCCGATGATGGCGGCGCGAACCCCACGATGCAAGCTGGCGAGCCGATGCAGCCAGGCGCCGCGATGGCGCCGAACGCTCCCAACCCGGCAAAGCCGCCGCAGCCGCTCAACATCGTCCAGAAGACGTTTCGCGTCGAGGCGCTGGCGCGGCTGCAGCGCGCTATTCTCGCCGATTGCGGCTTCACCGAACGGCTGGTGGTATTCTGGTCCAACCATTTCTGCATCTCCGCCAACAAGGGCCAGTTGGCGCGGATGTGGGCCGGCTCGTTCGAGCGCGAGGCGATCCGTCCTCATGTGCTCGGCCATTTCACTGACATGGTGCTGGCGGTCGAGCAGCATCCGGCGATGCTGTTCTTCCTCGACAATCAGCAATCGCTTGGACCTGATTCGCGCGCCGGGCAGAACCGCAAACGCGGCCTGAACGAGAATCTCGCGCGCGAGATCATGGAGCTGCATACGCTCGGTGTCGGCGGCGGCTACACCCAGCAGGACGTCACCTCGCTGGCGCGCATCATCACCGGGTGGACGTTTGCAGGGCGGCAGGGAGTCCTCGGCACGCCCGGCAGCTTCGTGTTCAACGCCAATGCGCATGAGCCGGGGCCGCAGACGCTGCTCGGCAAGAGCTACGAGGCGGCCGGCGTCGCGCAAGGCGAGGCCGCGCTGTCGGACATCGCTCGCCATCCGTCGACCGCGAAATTCATCGCCGGCAAATTTGCGCAATATTTCGTCGCCGACGATCCGCCCCCCGCGCTGGTCGCGCGGCTGCAGGATGTCTTCACCAAAACCGACGGCGACCTCAAGGCAATGACGCTGGCACTGGTGGATTCGGACGAGGCCTGGGCCGCGCCGCTGACCAAGATGCGCTCGCCATACGAGTACCTGGTCGCGACCGGCCGGCTGCTGGCGCACCTGCCCGACGATCCCACGCTCTATCTCGGCGGCCTCAGCGCGCTGGGCCAGCCCTTGTGGACGCCGGCCGGCCCGAACGGATTTCCCGATACCAACGCGGCCTGGGCCGCGCCGGAAGGCATGAAGCTGCGGCTCGACATCGCCGCACAGGTTGCTTCCCGCACAGGCAATACGCTCGATCCCCGTGATCTCCTGGAGATCGCGATCGCCGACGCGGCATCAGAAGACACCAGGCGAACGATCGAGCGGGCGGAATCGCGTCAGCAGGCGCTGGCGCTGCTGTTGATGTCGCCGGAATTCCAGAGGAGATGACGATGGACTGCTGTGAAAGCCGAACCGGCCCGGTCACCTCGCGCCGCGGCCTGCTGCTTGGCGGCGCCTCATTTGCGGCGTGGGCCTATTTGCCGAAATTCGCGCGGGCGGCCGATGGCCGCGATCCGCGGCTGATTGTCGTGATCCTGCGCGGCGCGCTCGATGGGCTGGCGACGGTGGCGCCGGTCGGCGACCCCGACTATGCCGGGCTGCACGGCGCGATCGCGCTGAGCCCCGATGGGCCGCATGCCGCCGTGATGCTCGACTCCTTCTTTGCGCTGCATCCGGCGATGCCGGAATTTGCCCGGATGTACAGAGCGAAGCAGGCCGCCGTGGTTCATGCGGTGGCGACGCCATATCGCGACCGCTCGCATTTCGATGGCCAGGACGTGCTGGAGAGCGGCTTCGCCGGTCCGGGCCGGGTGCAATCCGGCTGGCTCAATCGCGCGCTGGAGGGCTTGCCGAAAGGCGAGCGCGTGGTTGGTGCGCTCGCGATTGGTCCGACCACGCCGCTGGTGCTGCGCGGTGCGGCGCCGACCGTCGGCTGGGCGCCGGTGGCGCTGCCGCAGGCCGATGACGACACCGCAATGCGGCTGGTCGAATTGTACCGGCATCGCGATCCCGCGCTCGGCGCGGCGTTGTCCCAGGGGCTGCAGCTCGACAAGGCAGCGCAGGGCGATGACATGAAGCCGAAGCCGGGCGCCGGCGGCCCCGCGGTCGCGATGCGGCAGGTGGCGCGGGGGGCGGCGAAATTGATGGCCGCCGACGACGGTC
>NZ_JBAURI010000003.1:0-9376 GCF_049581145.1 Bradyrhizobium sp. | reverse complement strand
GATGAGCGCCGAGCTCGCAGGCGAGGCCGGCACGCTGACCGTCCACAAGCTCAATCATGGCAACGCGGCGCCGTTCTTCGCGATGGCGTTCGAGGCGCCGCACAGCGAGGTCGTCTGCACCGCGCCGGAGCTTGCCACCGCCGTCATCGCCGCGCTCGACTGGCCGGGCGATTCGATCGAAGCCAAGTCGGCGCTCATGCTCGCCGACAAATGCTGGGCCAGGCTACGAAGCGAGATCGTCGCCGAGGTCGGGCGGGAGACGCCCGACAGCTACTATATGCACAACAGCTGTGCCATCCTGATGAAATACAATGCGGTGACCGGCCAGCGCGCGGCGCACTGCCGCGCGCTGGCGCAATAGCGGCGGTGGCAGGAGGCCAGCGGCCGACGTGGACCAAGGATATCGGCGTCACGCCGCGCATCTTCACAATCGCTGGAGACGTGATCCGCCCCTCGGGTTTCGTGAAACCTGCGTAATGAAGCGGCGAGAGGCGGAACGAATGAATATCTGAAGGTTGTTCTTGCGGGTCAGAGACCTATTTCAAGCTGTTCGGGGGCTAGGACAGCGGGCAAGGTCCGTGACCGCAGAGGAGCCGCCGATGGAAGGTTTGAGCATTTGGCACTGGATCGTCGTCCTCGTCATCGTGATGCTGTTGTTCGGGCGCGGCAAGATCAGCGGCCTGATGGCCGATCTCGCCCAGGGCATCAAGGCGTTCCGCAAAGGCATGTCGGAGGACGACAAGCCGACTGACGCGCCGCCGGCCAAGCCGGCCGAGACCATCGACTGATGCAGCTCCATGGTCACCTTGGCAGGCTCTGGTTGCGCCGCCGGCACGATCTTGCGCTCGGCATCGAGCGCATTGGGCTGGTATCCCTGCGGTTTCCCGCCGGGGTCGGCATTGTTGCCATCATCCTTGCAATCGCGGCAGGTTTCGGCATCAGCCGGATCAAGATCGACGACTCCCTCAGTCAGCTGTTCCGATCCGACACGCCGCAGTTCAAACTGTATGAGCGGGAAACCCGCCTGTTTCCGTCCAGCGAGTTCGACGTCCTGATCGTCGTCAATGGCGACACATTGCTGGAGCGCTCCTCGATTGCGAAGCTTCGCGATCTCGTCACCGATCTGCAGCTGATTGACGGGACGCGCGGCATCATCTCCCTGTTTTCGGCGCGTCAACCTCCCGAGGACGGACAGCTGCCGGCGCCGCTGGTTCCCGAGGACATTCCGAGCGGCGCCGCCTATCAGCAGCTCGTCCAGCGCATCACCTCGAACGAGATCATCCGCGGCAAGCTGCTCTCGAACGACGGCAAGCTGGCGCTGATCGTACTCGCGCTTGATCCCGATGCCGTCCAGGGGCAACGCCTGAGCCGCATCGTGCACGATATTCGCCAGACCGCCGGCACCGATCTGGCCGGAACCGGCCTCAAAGCCAGCCTCACCGGCGTCCCGGTCATGCAGCTCGAGATCCGCAACGCCGTGGAGCGCGATCGGGTGATCTACAATGCGGTTGGATTCGCAGCCGGTTGCCTGATTGCAATCTTGTTCTTCAGGCGTGTGTCGTTCATGGTTGTTGCCGCCGGACCACCCTTGACGGCCATCCTGCTGGGGTTGGGCGCCCTGGGCTGGCTGGACTTCCGTCTCAACCTGTTCCTCAACATCATGACGCCGCTCATCATGGTGATCAGCTTTTCCGACAGCATGCAGCTCACCTTCGCCGCACGGGATCGGCTGATCGACGGCGAAAGCCGGTACAAGGCCTTTCGCCATGCCCTGCTGGTGGTCGGCCCGGCATGTGTGCTGACCCACGGCACCGCGGCGCTTTCGTTCATCGCGCTGCAATTCTCGCAGTCCGACCTGATTCGGTCGTTTGGTGAGGCCGGCTTGATCGCGACGCTGATCGCGCTGGTGACCGTGCTGACGCTGGTGCCGCTGCTCGGGATTCTGCTGGTCCGCCACGAGGGTAAATTTGCAGCCGATGCCAGACGGACCGACCGCGCTGTCGCATTTCTGCGCGACGCCTGTGGCTGGATCGCGGGCCGCATGGTCCGGCGCCCGGGCATCTACAGCCTGATCGGCCTTGTCGTCGTATTGATGTTCGCGGCGGTGTATTCGCAGTTGCAGCCGCGCTACCGTCTCGCCGACCAGGTGCCGGACCGCGGTCAGGCGGTCGCAGCCGCCGGCCGGCTGGACTCCGAACTGACGGGATCGAGCCCCATCAACATCATGATCCAGTTTCCGAAGGGAGCATCGCTCTATTCGCCGCAGACCCTGCAGGTGATCGCCGAGGTTCACGGCATCATGCAGAATCAGCCCGGCATCGGAAATGTCTGGTCGCTGGAGACCCTGCGCCGCTGGCTGGCGGAGAAAGCCGGTCGAACGGACGTCGCCACCCTCAAGCAATATGTCGACATTCTTCCCCAGTACCTGGTGCGGCGCTTTATCTCAGCCAATCAGGACGCCGTCGTCATTGCCGGCCGCGTCCCGGACGTCGACGCCAGCAGGATACGCCCGATCGTCGCCGCGCTGGATCGGGCGCTCGCCTCGGTACGATCCCAGCACCCCGGCTACACCATCTCCGTCACCAGCCTTTCGGCGATCGCCGCGCGCAACAGCGCCGGCATGATCGAAAAACTCAATCGGGGCCTCACCGTCGAGGTGGTGTTCGTCGCGGCGTTCATCGGCCTTGCCTTCCGCTCGTTTCTGGTGATGTGCGCAAGCGTGCTGCCGGCGATCTTCCCCATCGTCGTTTCGGGATCGCTGCTCTGGGCGCTCGGCGACGGCCTGCAATTCGCCAGCGTCATTGCGCTGACCGTATCGTTCGGGCTCGGCCTGAGCGCGACCATCCATTTCCTCAACCGCATGCGCCAGGAGGAAAGGCCTGGCGACAGCGCCACGATAAGCGTCCAGCGCGCCACCATTCTGGTCGGCCCGGCGCTGATCCTGACCTCGGTGGTGCTATCCTGCGGACTGATCGTAACCGTGTTTTCGAACCTGCCGTCGCTGCGGCTGTTTGGATGGCTGAGTACGCTGGCGATGATGCTGGCGCTGGTCGCCGACCTGACCATCCTGCGCCCGGTCATCACATTCCTGCGTTCGATCGTTCGTCCCGCGCATCCATGATCACACGAGAGCGGTGACGTGGAATATCCAGGCCCAAGGCCGCTCGCATCGATCTGAAACAGCGAAAGCCCGGCGCCTTTGCCGGCGCGGCGATGACAGCCCCTCGGACGTGGAAAAACGCCACTCTCAGTTGTCGTTTTTGTCCTTTTCCGAGCCGCGCCGCGCCGCCACGCGCAGACCCACGCACCAGCAGAGTTCAAAGAGCGCCATCGCGATCGTGAGCGTGATCGACGACATCATGATCCCGATCGCCAGTTGATGGAGCTCCGTCGCCCGGCTGATCCAGAGAAAGATCAACGCAATGCCGTTCAGCGCCGCGAAAGAGGCGATCGAGGAGCGATATTCGTCGAGCTTTGGGCGCAGCGCCCGCATCGCCAAACTCGACGTGACCTCAATGGACGAGAGCAGACCTGCCATTCGGCTTCAGCTCCCTTTTTTCTGCGGAGAACTCGGTTCGCCCGGTTTCGAACTGGCAGGCGCCGCAGTCGCGGTCGGCAACGGCACCGGATTATCCGACAGGGTGCGCAGATACGCAATCACGTCCGCGCGCTGGTGTTCGTTGTCGAAACCGGCAAACGTCATCTTGGTTCCCGGAATGTAATTTCTGGGGCCGGCCAGGAACTTGTTGAGCTCGTCGAACGTCCAGGTGCCGCCCTTCGCCTTCATGGCTGCGGAATAATCGTAGCCCGGCTCCGAGGCCCGCGGCCGGCCGACCACGCCGTAGAGATTCGGACCGATCTTGTTCGGTTCGCCCTTCTGCAGGGTGTGGCAGGCCATGCATACCCTGCTGAGTTCCTTGCCATGATCGACGTTGGCAGCCGCCAGCAGGTTTTCGATCGGCTCTTCCGGCGCCTTTGTTGCAGGCTGTGCGGCGGTCTCGGCCTGCTTGACCGCGATTTCAAAGCCCGGCTTGGCCGGCACCTTGGGCGCAAAGATCGCGCCGGCGGAAAGATGGATCACCTGCAGGCACAAGCACAGGCCCAGCACGGCACCCAGGACCTTGTTGAGTTCGAACGATTCCATGGCACGGAACCACATCCAGGCAGGCCTCGCTGGTCTGTAATAAGCGGGCTCCGCAATGGTTCCTGCGCTTGTACCGCTGTTTCGCGAGATCAATAATCGCACTGAATTTCGTTCGGCAGGGAGCTGGCCGGAATCGCCGAGAAGCTGCGCTTCGCCATCGAAATGGCCGACAGAAACACCTCGTCCATCGCTCCCTTGGTTCGCCAATTCGGCCCGTCAAATCTGGGCGATCGACGAAAAATCCCAGACGGTGCCAGGAGGATTCTCTCCGATTCGGACCATCGTATCGCTGACGAACCGATAGGGGGGGACCGGCAGATTGTAGGGAGCCGGTACGCCAGCGAAAACGCGTCCCGCCAGATCGTATTTGGAGCCGTGACACGGGCAGAAATAGCCCCCGAGCCAGTCCGCCGTCGGCAGGCTCTTGCTGGGATCGGGATAGAACATCGGAATGCAGCCGAGATGGGTGCAGATGCCGACCAGCAGGCCGTATTCGGGCTTGATCGAACGATGCCAGTTGCCGGCGTAAGGCGGCTGCTGCGGCGCGCCGGAATTGGCGTCCGATAATCTGTCGAGCAGTTTCGGATCCTGCAGGGTCTTGAGGGCGGCAGGCGGACGATTGACGATGAAGATCGGTCGCGAACGCCAGCGCACCATCGCCTGCTGGCCCGGCTGAAGCTTGCTCACGTCGAACTCCACCGGGCCGCCCGCGGCTAGGGTCGAGGCGTCGGGCTCCATCTGGTCGACCATCGGAAACAGCGCCGCCAGCGTTCCAATCACGGCGGCAGCGCCGGTCGCGATGTAGAGGAAGTCCCGCCTCGTTCCCGTCGCGGGTTCGACGTTGGTGGATTCGACATTGCTGGATTCGACGGTCAAATCTGGCTTCCTCGAGATCTGCTTGCTGCAGAGACACCCTGGCTGGTGTGCAACGCTGCGACCGGGTGGTCTGCTCCAATCGCCCACTCATACTTTCGTGAACCTGCGCGCAGGCTTGGCAGGAGCCGGCTGCCGCATTGATGGCGTCACCAATTATCGTTCACAATATTCGCGCGGTCCCCAATACGGCTGATAGGTGCAGTCCGAGATCCGGAAAGAGTGATAATATTCTTCGCAGGCCGGAACGTTGCACTGGCCGGCCTGCGTCTCGGCGGCCGGAGCGGCATCCTGATCGGAGAGGCCGGACGCCTGCTGCGACTGGTCGACCGTCGTCGGCAGCGCAGGCGACCCGACCGGATCGTTTCCGGCCACCGTCGGCGCGCTCGCCTGCTCCATGAAATCCTTCCAAATCTCTGCCGGGAGCGAGCCGCCGACGACGCCCTTCATCGGACTATGGTCGTCATTGCCGACCCAGACGCCAACGACGAGCGAATCATCGAAGCCCACAAACCAGGCATCGCGATAGTCCTGGGTCGTTCCGGTCTTGCCGGCGGCAAAACCTGGAAGCGCCGCGGCACGACCGGTGCCATGTTCGACCACGCCCTGCAGCAGACTGATCAGTTCGGCCTGATACTGCCCGAGGCTGTGCTGCGATTGATCGGGATCTCCGATCGGCAGGTAGTGCGGGTCATTCGGCATCTTGACGCCGGAAATGCCCCATGCCGTGACGGGCGCCTTGCCCGCGCGCACTGCCGCATAGGCCGACGTCAGATCGAGCAGGCTCACTTCGGCGGTACCCAGCGCGAGGCTTGGGTTGTTTTCGAGCCGCGCGCGCAGGCCGAGATCGCGCGCGGCCGCGATCACCTCGCCGATTCCAACCTTCTGTGACAGTCGCACGGTCGCATCGTTCAGCGAATTGGCGAACGCGTCGGCAAGGGTGACCTCACCATGGTAGCGGCGCTCATAGTTCTCCGGCCGCCAGCCGTGAATGTCGATCGGCGTATCGAGAATGTCGTCGTCGGGTTTAAAACCCGCGCGCAGGGCCGCATAATAGTCAAACAGCTTGAACGCCGAGCCCGGCTGCCGCTCGGCCTGGACCGCGCGATTGTACTGGCTGCGTGCGTAGCTGCGTCCGCCGATCATGGCGACAACGGCGCCATCGGGCCGCATCGCAACCAGCGCGGCCTGTTGCGCGTGCTTCTGGTCGCCGTCCTTGGCCAAGACCGACTTCACGATCTCCGCCGCCGACTCCTGCAGGCGCAGATCCAGCGTCGTCCGGATCCCGACGGTTCCGGCAAACGGTGGCGTGACCGCGGCCGCCTTGTTATAGACCCAATCGACGAACCAGCCGGCCGCAGGCGGCGAGATCTCCGCCCGCGCCGGCGCCGCCGGATGCAGCTTCGCCGCCAGCGCCGCCTGTTCGGTCAACTTTCCGTTGTCCACCATCGCGTCGAGAACGGTCGCGGCCCGCTTCCGCGCGGCGTCGAGATCGTGAAATGGGTCGTCCTGCTCCGGCGCATTGATCATTCCGGCCAGCATGGCGGCTTCCGGCACGGTCAAGTCAGCAACGCTCTTGTCGAAGTAGAGCTTTGCGGCAGCCGGAAACCCGGTCGCTCCCGACCCCAGATAGACGTTGTTCAGATAACTCGTCAGAATTTCGTCCTTGGTCAGATGATGCTCGATCCAGATCGCGATCACCGCCTCCTGGATTTTGCGGCGGTAGGTCCGCTCCGGACCCAGAAAAAGGGTCTTGACGAGTTGCTGGGTGATGGTGCTGCCGCCGGCGACGGTCCTGTGAGCCTCGATATCCTGTCGGAATGCGCGCAGCATCGAGGGAAAATCGACGCCGCCATGCCGATAGAAGCGCCGGTCTTCAATGCTCAGGACCGCATCGACGACCACGGCGGGCATGTCTTGCGCCTCGACGGGCGCCAATCGCAAATTGCCCCTGGGCAGCAGATCCTGCCCGTCGGCGGATTTCAGCACGATGACGCGTCGCGACGTGATCTCGGCCATCGAGGGCAAATGGATGCCGTACAGGAACCACGATGTCGTTCCGGCCAGAAGGAAGATCGCGGCCACCATCGCTGCCGCCGCGTAACCAAGCCATGACCCCGGGCTCGCGTGCGGAGCCGGCTCGCTCTCGGGCGTGACGACCGGGTTCGCGTTCATTGCAAACGGCTCCGCGGCAGCCGTCGGGTCGCCGGCGAGGGCTGGCCCTGCGCCTGCGCGTGCAGCCGATGGGTCGCCGGCATCGGAGAACGAAATCGCCTGGTCATGTACGTACCCGCCGGCAGCGCGCCGGTCTCTTGCCGACCAAACGCCGGCGCGCGGCGAGGGTTCCAACGCCACATGCGTGGCGACGCCGTCTCCCCCGATCAGCACGGCGCGAAGATTCGGCCGGCCTGGGCGGCGATCGAACGCATGATCGCAAGTTCCGGAAGGCCGGCGGCAAGCCAGCGGATCCGCCCGGCACCGCTTCGCGCTTTGGAGCCACCGATGGGCGGCCGGGAACGTCTCAGCTGTGGAAATGCAAAATCAGCGCAACCGTAGACAAGGCGACACACGCACCCAATGCCAGAACCACCAGGTAGAGACCCTTGCCGTTCGATCCTTCCGGGAGCTTTCGCCAGTGCATGGCAGCCTCCAACAACTGCCGCCACCCGGACGTCTGCTATCAAGGCGACCAGATCGCGTCCAATCAAACGGCGTTCAGGCCAGCCAACACCCGGCCGGATCAACCCGTTCCGATTGCCGGCGGGTGGCCGCGCGCGGCGCGACTGCGAAGATCGGTTTCCTGCGACGCCGCCGCCGCAGCCGAATGGTAAACGATCCCTGATCTCCGCCACTTGAATTCGGCCGCCGGCCTTGAGGCTCGCTTAGGGCGCGAGGCGTTAGGTGCCGGCTCGACCCTCCATCCGACGAGCCCTTGATGAGCAGCATCTCGACGATCGCACTGTCCGGCATGAACGCGGCGGGCCGCCGCCTCCAGGTCACCGCCAGCAACATCGCCAATGTCGGGTCCAATGGCGCGCTGCCCAGTGCCAATGGAACGGTACCAGTGGGGGCGCCGCAGGCCTATGTGCCGCTTGATGTTGTCCAGACCGCAAGCACCGACGGCGGTACGCAAACGTCGGTCGCGACGGCGACGCCATCCTATGTCGCAACCTCCGACCCATCCGCCTCCTTCGCCAACCAGGACGGCCTGGTCGCCGCGCCCAATGTCGACCTCGCCCAGCAGTTCGTCAGCACGCTGGTCGCGAAGTACAGTTTTGCGGCCAATGCAAAGGTGATGCAGGCGGCCGACGGCATGACCCAGTCGCTGCTCAACATCACGGCGTAGGCCAGACTCAGCACGGGTTGCACGGCCAGTTCGCTGAAGCAGCTCCGCGCGCGGCTGAGCCTGTCCGCCGTGGTATCCGGTGCTGACGACAGTCCCGCGCCCGCATCGTTGGCATGCAATGCGAACGCTGCAAGACCAAGCAGGTGACCTCTCGCTCTGACACACGCGCGCCATACGTCGTCGTTACGAGTCGATGACAACGCCAACGAGGAACAACATGGCCGATAACGATCTTGAAATCCTGATCAACGCGCGCGCGGTTCTGGTCGAGGTCCGCCAGAACTGGGCCAAGGCCATTGCGACCGGCTACAAACGCGGCGAGACGGAAATCGCGGTCAAGAGCATCCTGGAAGTCCAGCAAGCCCTTGATGTGATTGACCACGCGGCCGAAGAGCTCGAAGAGGCCGAGGCCGAGGCCGAGGAAGACGACGAGGACTGACAAGAAGGCCGGCGGATGGCCGGTCGCTGATCCTTCGCCGGTCAGCGTGTGCTTTGGATGGTCGCGACGATGCCGGGGTCGGCCGGCCGCGGTGCACGTACCGCGCCCCGGATCGAACGCGTTGCGCGAGAAAAAAGCCCGTAACGGCCGACACGGTGCTGCGGCTGGGCAAGTCCTTCAGGACCGGCGCCGCGTTCTGGACGAACATTTCAGGCGTACGACGATCTCGAAACCGACGTAGACGTGCTGGCGCCGTCGGGATCAAGAAGACGGCACCCGACACCACGGCGTGAGAGCGACGCAGATCGCGGCTTGACGCGCGACGCAACATCGGAAGCCCGGCTCAGACGACCAGATGTCCTTCGCAAAGGCTTTCATCGCCGCGACCGGCGAGACCAGATCACGAGCGAACCTGCACAAGCTTCGCAGCTCTCGTCTGAACGGCAGTGAGCGGCCCGAGACATAGGTAACGAAACGTACCGGACACATGGGTAACACTTTCCGCTTTTGTTCTGCGGGAGGTGTCGATGCCGTGGAAAGCGAGTTCGGTAATGGAGGAACGTCTTCGATTTGT
>NZ_JBAURI010000002.1:0-4096 GCF_049581145.1 Bradyrhizobium sp. | reverse complement strand
CAGGAGAGGTCCGACTGCTTGGAAACGAAAGGTTTGATGGAATCGCTCCCACGATCAGCCTTCGATCCGGCACCTCCAGGAGCGCTTCTCAATGGCTAACGGGCCTTTCGTTCCTGTCTCGGTGCTACGCCGAAGTGCCGCCGGTAGCTTCTCGAAAAATGCATCGGTGCGGCAAAGCCGGTTGCGAGCGCGATTTCACCAATCGGGACGGTGGTCTGGCGAAGCAGGACCTTGGCTCGTTCGAGCCTGATCCGCTGGTAGCGCCGGCCGATTGTGGTGCCGAGATGCCGGGCAAACAGGCGCTCGAGCTGGCGCAACGATATGCCGACACAGACTGCCAATTCACTCGGCGCAAGCGGCGTCTCGATCTTCTGCTCCATGCGCAACAACGTCTCCACCAGCTTCGGATGGTGCACGCCGAAACGCTCGGTCGGCGACAAGCGCTGCGCAACTTCGCCACGGCGAATCTGGGTCTGCAGGAACCAGTCGCTGACCGCCGCGGCGACGCCCGCGCCGTGATCAATGCGGATCAGCGCATGCATCATGTCGAGTGCGGCGATGCCGCCGGCGCAGGTAAAACGGTCGCGGTCGATTTCGAACAGCGAATGGCTGAGCTGAAGATGGGGAAATCTTTCGACGAAGGCCGGGATGTGCTCCCAGTGCACCGTGCACCGGTATCCATCGAGCAGGCCGGCTTCGGCGAGAAGATAGGGTCCCGCCGAAACACCACCGAGCCGGACGCCATGCCGGGCGGCGCTGCGCAGAAAAGCGAGCGTCGGCGGATGATCGAACGTTTGCGGGTTACCGCCGGCGCAAACCACCACCGTATCCAGCCGCCCTACGTTTGCAATGCTGGCGTCGGCATGGATGCGCACGCCGTTCGATGCGGCGGTCTCGCCGCCGTGGATGGCGATGTGGCGCCAGCAGTAGAGATTTCGCCCGGTCAGCACGTTGGCCGCGCGCAGCGGCTCGACCGCGGAGGCGTAGGACATCAATGCAAAGCCCGGGATCAGCAGGAAGCCTACCCGCAAGGGGCAATCCTTGTCGCCAATGGACAAGTTGTGGTCGTTTTTGGCCATGCCGGAACGTCAATACCAGGACATGCTGCATCTCACAAGTTCGCCTTGAAAGAGCCGGCCCATGCGTTATTCGCTGTTCGCGCTTGCCCGCGGGGCCCTTCGCGGCCATCGCGATTGGCAGCCGGTGTGGCGCGATGCCGCTCCGCGTAAGACGTATGACATCGTCATTGTCGGCGGCGGCGGGCACGGCCTCGCCACCGCCTATTATCTCGCCAAGGAGCACGGCATCCGCAATATCGCTGTGGTCGAGAAGGGCTGGATCGGATCCGGCAATGCCGGTCGCAATACCACGATCATCCGCTCCAATTATCTGCTGCCGGGCAACGAACCGTTCTACGAATGGTCGATGAAGCTGTGGGAAGGCCTGGAGCAGGACCTGAACTTCAATGTCATGGTCAGCCAGCGCGGCGTGCTCAACCTTTATCATTCCGACGCCCAGCGCGACGCCTTCGCCCGCCGCGGCAACGCCATGCGCCTTTCCGGCGCCGATGCGGACATGCTCGACATCGATGCCGTACGCCGCATGCTGCCCTTTCTCGATTTCGACAATGCGCGCTTTCCCATCAAGGGCGGACTGCTGCAGCGACGCGGCGGGACCGCGCGCCATGACGCCGTCGTCTGGGGATACGCACGCGGCGCCAGTGATCGCGGCGTCGATATCGTCCAGAATTGCGAGGTGACGGGGTTCCTGCGGGACCGTGAGCGCATCGTCGGGGTCGAAACCACCAGAGGCCCGATCGGGGCCGGCACGGTCGGTCTGGCCGTCGCCGGCAGCAGTTCGCGGGTCGCGGCACTGGCCGGACTGAAATTGCCGATCGAAAGCCATGTGCTGCAAGCCTTCGTGTCGGAGGCAATCGAGCCATCCGTCCCCGGCGTCGTCACCTTCGGCGCCGGTCATTTCTACATCAGCCAGTCCGACAAGGGCGGCCTGGTGTTCGGCGGCGATATCGACGGCTACAACTCCTACGCCCAGCGCGGCAATCTTCCGACCGTGGAAGATGTCTGCGAGGGCGGCATGGCCTTGATGCCCGCGATCGGGCGCCTGCGAATGCTGCGATCCTGGGCCGGCCTGGTGGACATGTCGATGGACGGCTCTCCGATCATGGACCACACGCCGATCGAGGGTCTCTTGCTCAACGCCGGCTGGTGCTATGGCGGCTTCAAGGCAACCCCCGCATCCGGCTGGTGCTTCGCGCATTTGCTGGCACGGGATCAATCCCACCCGCTTGCCGCCGCCTACCGCCTCGATCGTTTCGCAACCGGGCACCTGATCGATGAAAAAGGTCAGGGTGCCCAGCCGAACCTGCATTGAAGCTGAGAATCGTTGGGCGTCAAAAAATGCGTATTCCCTGTCCTTTCTGCGGTGAACGCGACCTCGCCGAGTTCGCCTATTACGGCGACACCATGGGGCGGCCCGATCCGGAGGCGTCGGACGCGCCGCGCCAGTTCTATGAAGCCGTCTATCTGCGCGACAATCCGGCGGGCCGGCATGACGAATACTGGTATCACGCCAACGGATGCCGCAGCTGGCTGCGCGTCACGCGCGACACGCGCACGCACGAGGTGCTCGCTGCGGCTTATGCACGCACGGCCGCGCCATGAGCAGCATGACAATGCGTAAACCTGCCATGAACCGGCTTGCTGCCGGGGGCCTGATCGACCGCAAGCAGCCGCTGCGGTTCTCATTTGATGGCACGACCTATCATGGCTATGCCGGCGACACGCTGGCATCTGCCCTGCTCGGCGATGGTGTTCGGCTCTTCGGCCGCTCCTTCAAATATCATCGGTCCCGCGGCGTGCTGACCGCGGGCACCGAAGAACCCAATGCCCTGGTCGAATTGCGGCGCGGTGCCCACCGCGAACCGAACACGCGCGCCACCGCCGTCGAGCTGTTCGAAGGCCTGGAGGCGCAGAGCCAGAACAGGTGGCCGTCGCTGCGCTTTGACGTCGGCGCGATCAATTCGCTGCTCTCGCCGCTGTTTGCTGCGGGCTTCTACTACAAGACCTTCATGTGGCCGGCGTCGTTCTGGGAAAAGATCTACGAGCCCGCGATCCGCCGCGCGGCCGGCCTTGGCCGCGCCAGCATGCGCGCCGATCCCGACGCCTACGACAAGATGCACGCGTTCTGCGACCTGCTGGTCATTGGGGGCGGCACTGCGGGACTTGCGGCAGCACTCACCGCCGGCCGGTCCGGCGCTCGGGTCATCCTGTGCGACGAAGATTACGTGCTTGGCGGTCGCCTTAACGGCGATGTGCGGGACATCGAGGGATGCCCAGGTTCGGTCTGGGCGCAGCACACCGCGGCGGCGCTCGATGCACTGCCCAACGTCCGCGTGCTGCGCAGGACGACCGTGTTCGGCGTCTATGACGGGGGCAGCTATGGCGCAGTCGAGCGGGTGTCGGATCATCTTGCGGCGCCAGATAGGCATCGGCCGCGACAGCGATTGTGGAAGATCGTCGCCAGGCAAAGCGTGCTCGCAACCGGCGCCATCGAACGGCCGATCGTGTTCGGCGGCAACGATCGGCCCGGCGTGATGATGGCATCCGCCGTGCGCGCCTACCTGAACCGCTTTGCGGTGGCGCCCGGACGGCGAGCCGCGGTCTTCACCTGCTGCGACGACGCCTGGACCACTGCGTTCGACCTGGTCAGGGCCGGGACGTCGGTCGAAGCGATCCTCGATACGCGCAGCGAAATCGATCCCCGGCTCGCCGCCAAAGCCGCGCAATCGGGAATCCCGGTCTTTCGCGGGGCTCAGATCGTCGACACACACGGCGCCCGTGAGCTGAGGGCGATAACCGTTCGCACCGCCGACGGCCGGTCGACCGATTTCAAAGCCGATCTGCTCGCGATGTCGGGCGGTTGGAATCCCAATCTCGCCTTGTCGACCCATCTCGGCAGCCGGCCGAACTGGTCCGATGCGCTGGCCGCTTTCGTCCCCAATCAGCCTCCGCCCGGCATGCGCGTGGCCGGCGCGGCCGGCGGATCGTTTGCGCTCGCCGACGGACTTCGCGAGGGC
>NZ_JBAURI010000001.1:0-4565 GCF_049581145.1 Bradyrhizobium sp. | reverse complement strand
GCAATATACAGAAAAGGAAGCGGCCCGCTTTGTTCGAGTTGATCCATCCACGTTGAAGCGTTGGCGCAGGCAGGGGCTCACGCGTTATATTCGCTTTGGCGCAAATGGAGTACGCTATCTCGGTGTTCATGTGGCAGATCTAATTATCAGGGGAACGGATCAGTGGGAAGATACCCCAAACGACGCTTCCAGCTGGGCACTTCTTGGCTCGCGCAACGGGCGGGCAGTACAGCCTGGTATCGTTGCTGGCGGGACGGCAACGGCACCCAGCGCATCAGCCTCGGCACGGCGGATTTTGAAGAAGCAAGGCAAAGACTGACCGACTGGTTCATCCTTCAGTCTCAGCCAGAGCAACCATCCGCTCGAATTGCGATCGCGGAAGTGATTGCCCGATACTGGAATGAGCGAGGTCGACTTACGGCACACCCGCCCACGGTCAAGACTCACTGCAACTATTGGCTCGACCACTTCGGTGAAAAGTCCATCGAGGATGCGCTCGCCTATGCCGAACAAGAGCGGTTCAAAGCCGCCTTGCTCGATCATGGGCTGTCACCCCAGACTGTGAACCACGTCATCAGCACAGGCCGCGCCGCCTTGCGGATGGCGTGGAAAAAAGGGGAGCTGAAGTCCGTGCCCCCGGTCTCCATGCTCCCTGTGGGTGACCAGGACCCCATGGGACGGCCCATGAGTCTAGAGGAAGCCTCGCGGCTTCTCCGGGAGCTCCGCGACCATGTCTGGTTACTGAACGTCATCCTCATTGGGACACTGGCCCGACCCAGCGCTGTGCTCCAATTGGACTGGTCGCAGGTCGATTTTGACGCGGGGTTGATCTTCCTGAACCGTCCCGGCCGGACCCAAACCAAAAAGCGACGACCGGTGGTGAAGATGCCACCGTTTCTTCATGCAATTCTTTGGACACGCCGCGGGGAGGGCCCGGTTATCTCGTTTGAGGGCAAGGCGGTGAAATCGGTCAGGACGGCATGGCGGCAAGCGCGGAAGCGCGCCGGTCTGGAGCCGTCGGTGACCCTCTACTCGTGGCGGCACACGCTCTCCCGCTGGATGCGTGCCCATGGCGTAGACAAGTGGGAGGTCCAGGGCCAACTTGGGCACCGGGGCGGGGTGACCGAAAGGTACGCCGAGTATGCTCCAGACTATCAGGCCAAGGCCACGGCAGCCATCGAAGCGTTCTGGAACAAGGTCATTGGGGACAGTTCGGGGACAGTCCCGTGGACGATGTCCGCTAAGTACTTGATTTTGTGGTGCCGGTTGAGAGGATTGAACTCCCGACCTTCGGTTTACAAAACCGCTGCTCTACCGCTGAGCTAAACCGGCAAAACTACGCGACGCCATTCCGCCGGCCGCGCTGGCGATCGGGGCCCGGATCGGAGGTAACCCGGGTCCGCCAACGCTCGGTCGCCATCTGTTTAGGGCAGCCGGGGAGGGCTCGTCAACGTGCCCGGGGTCTCGCCGAGGCCTCGCCGGGGGCGCGAACAGCGCGCGGAAAGCCGCCGACGAATTCTCTCGGCGCCCCGAGCGGCCGCCGCTCCCCGATCGACGCGCATATCCGGATCATGGTCAGGGACCAGATCGCGGCGCGCGACCCCGGCGCATCGCAGTGAGCTTGCGGTGCTCGCCGCCGGCGTCAGCTCGGCCAAGGAACGTGTTCGCGCGGAGACGAAGAGCAGGGATCGCCGCGAGCCCGCTGCAGCGGGTTCATGCGCGGCGGCGCCCATTGCGCTACCGGCAGCGACGCCGCTGTCCGTCCAACGCCGTGTACATGCCGGATACCGGATCGAAGGATCGGAACTGCGTGCAGCCGAGCGGCCCGATAACGGGCTTGTGCGGATCGAGCTCGGCCTGCCGCGATGGGGCCGCCGCAGATCGATCAGCCGGTTCGATCATCGGGCCGCCGGTCGCGCGCGGCGCGCCATCGGATGGCTGTGCCGGAGCCGGATTCTCCAGCGTCACCGCGCGGTTCTCCGGCGCACGAAAAGCCTTTTCCTCGGGAGCCGACAGTCCGGTATTTCCCGCACCTGCCGTCTTGAATTTATCCAGCGCTCGTTCGAGATTGTCGACACGCGCGGCAAGCGCGCCCACCGTCCCGATCTGCTCCATCAATATCTGCCGATCTTTTTGCCTGTCGGACAGAAGCTTGGCGATCGCCTGTTTCGCATCGTCCTGTTTGGTTTCGTCCGCCGGTGCCGGCGCTGCCGCGCGGTTCGACCGCGAGACGGACAAAGGCCAATACCAGTCATGGCTGGCGGGGCTCGACATGAACGCCCACACTTGCTTGGCCGGGGTGTTGATCCAGAACAACGCTCCGACAATGCCGCCCAAAACAATGACCAGCGCCCAGGCCAGCATGCGGCGCGGCCGTGCCGCCTGTTGATGCGGTCGTGCCGCCTGCTGATGATGGTCCTCGGCGCTCGCCGTGGCGACCGGCTCTTCACGGTCTGCCGCGCGAGCCATCTCCGCGCCGTTCGGCGCGGCGCCGGTGCCGTTGGGTACGATCGTCTTTTCGATTTCGAGAGCGAGTGCGTTCAGGTGTTCGGCCGTCCTCGCGAACACGTCGCCTTTTCCGTTGGGGACAATGCTGCTCAACAAAAGACACTCGGCCGCGTCTGAGCGGATTTTCTTCAAGTGCGTTTGAAGGTCGTTCATGGATACCTTTGTGTCCCCAAGGCCTGCGCGAACCTACCATATTCATGTGAAAATTCCGGGTAATTTGCGGAACCCGAGGTTCCCTGGATAGCGCGACAGGCCGCCCGCCCGCAGGTCGGGGACCGGCTTCGGTGCTTGCCCGGGCCCTCTGGCGGATAGCTGCTTCCCTGCGTTTGCCTGTCAGCCGGAACCGTCCATTGCGGAGCAGGCCCGCTCCCGGCTATAGCCACCGTCCGCCGGCAGGCGCGTTCTGAACGGTCTCCACACCGAGGTAGTCATGAGCTTTGATCCCGATCGCTTTGCCGTCGCGTTGCTGACGTCGATGCCCGACGCCGTCGTCTATTCCGACGTCGAGGGGCGGATCCAGTTCTGGAACAACGGCGCCGAAGCGATGTTCGGATTCACCTCGGCGGAAGCTGTGGGGCAGTCGCTCGACATCATCGTTCCCGAGAACCTGCGAAAGCGCCACTGGGACGGCTACGAGGTGACCATGCGCACCGGCGTGACCCGCTACGGCGCGGGCGATCTTCTGTCGGTTCCGGCCATTCGCAAGGATGGATCGCGCCTTTCCACCGAGTTCACCATCGTGCCGTTCAAGGACGAATCCGGCCGGATGCTCGGAATCGCCGCCATCATGCGCGATGTCAGCAAGCGGTTCGAGGAGATGCGGGCCCTGCGCAAGCAGGCTGCGGCCGCCGGCACCGCCGCGTCATCCTGACCTGCCGCCGGGCGATCTTTGCGGGGTCGGGCTCCGGTGGCTCATTGCAATCATGGGACGTCTTCACGGGATGTCGTCATGGGACATCGTTCGGCGCGACGACCAGATCGCCGAATTCGGGATGACGTCTGATGAAGGCCGCGATGAACTCGCATTCCGGCACGAGGCGCAGGTCGCGACGGCGAATGTCGTCGAGAACGGCGGTTGCCAGCAACGAACCGACGCCGCGTCCGCCCAGCGCCTTCGGCACCTCGGTGTGCGCCAGCGTGATGCGGTCGCCCTGCCGCACATAGCTGACGAAAGCCGTCACCCCGTCGATCACCATCTCGTAGCGGCCAAGCGCCGCATTGTCGGTCACCTCAGGCATGATGGGCCTCCAGTCCAGGGTTGATGGCGCGCAGGGTGTGCGCAATCCTCGGTCGTGCAGTCGGGCAGGCCAGCCGCGGTCATGGCGGTTGCCGCTCTGCCAGAGATGGAGTCATGCCCGCGTATCATTCAGCGGCCGCCGTCGCGGGCTGGGGTGCCTCCATTGGCGCAGCCGGGTTGATGAAGGCGAACGGTATGGCGATGAACAACACGCCGCCAACGATGTTTCCAAGGGTGGCATATAGTTCATTATACATCGCGCCGCCAAGCGACAGCGAGCTCTTGCCCATCAAGGCCATCGCAAACGTCGCCATGTTCGCGATCGAGTGCTCGCCACCCAGGTACAGGAACATGAACACGACCAGGATCAGGATGACGATCTTCGCGATCTCCTCGTGACAGCGGAACGCCAGACGCACCGCCAGACAGACGAGCCAGTTCGCCAGGACGCCACGCCAGAAAATGACGGCCGCCGCCTCGTGCGCCTTATGCAGGGCACCGGCGTACAGCGCATGATTGGCCGGCAGATCGTCAATGATGCCGGTGGCATACAGCAGGCCCGCGATGATGACGGCCCCGAGCAGATTGCCGATGTAGCAAACCACCCAAAGGCCTGCAGCCGAACGCCATGTGGTCGAGCCCTCGTAGCAGGAAATCCCAAGGTAGAGATTGTTGCTGGTGAACAGCTCGGTGTTCGACAGCACGATCATCGCCAGGCCGACACCGAAGAACAGCGAACCGATGAGCTTGCCGTAAGGCGTCGCACCGAGGTCGTTGATGAGCGACCAGTAGACGAAGACGACGATGGACAGATACATCC